>NZ_RAWG01000100.1 GCF_003611735.1 Corallococcus sicarius
GGGGACGGGGGCGTCGGTCAAAAGGCGGATGGTTTGCGATTCGCGCACCCGGGATGGGTGAGATACGGTCCGGCCTGCTTCTCCCCGGAAAGCCCCTCGGAAAGCCCCACCCGGAGCCCACACGCGATGCACAAGGAGCCCATCATCGGCATCGACCTCGGCACGACGAACTCGTGCGCGGCGATCGTCGAGGACAGCGGGAACGTCAAGCTCATCCCCTACAAGGGCGGCGAGTACACCATCCCGTCCATCTTCGCCATTGACGACAAGGGCAACGAGCTCATCGGCTTCGAGGCGAAGCGCCAGTGGCAGCTCAACCCGCGCAACACCGTCTACGGTGCCAAGCGCCTGGTGGGGCGTGCCTTCGGCAGCGATGTCGTCGACACGATGAAGAAGGTCGTGGCGTACAACATGCGCCCCGGCTCGAAGAACGACGTCACCCTGGACGTGGGCAAGAAGGAGTTCACCCTCCAGGAGATCAGCGCCAAGATTCTTGGGAAGATCCGCGAGGTCGCCTCCAACTACCTGAAGATGCCCATCAAGCGGGCGGTGGTGACGGTGCCCGCCTACTTCAACGACCGGCAGCGCCAGTCGGTGAAGGACGCCGGGAAGCTCATCGATCTGGAGGTGGTGCGCATCATCAACGAGCCCACCGCCGCGGCGCTCGCCTACGGCGTGGGCAAGGGGCTGTCGGAGAAGGTCGTCATCTACGACCTGGGCGGCGGCACCTTCGACGTCTCCATCATCGAGATCCGCGACCGCGTCTTCGAGGTGAAGTCCACCGGCGGCGACGTGTTCCTGGGTGGCATCGACTTCGACAACGCCATCATCCACCACGTCCTCAAGGACTTCGCGGCCAAGACGGGCATTGACCTGGCCACGGACCCGGTGGCCATGCAGCGCATCAAGGACCTGGCCGAGCGCACGAAGATCGACTTGTCCGCGCGCGAAGAGGTGCCCTTCAACATCCCCTTCATCACGATGACGGCGCAGGGACAGCCCCTGAACATCGAGATGAAGTTCACGCGCAAGATGCTGGAGCAGCTGACCAACCAGCTCGTGGACCGCACCCTGCAAATGGTGGCGCGCGTGCTGGTGGACTCCGGCCTGTCCACGAAGGACATCGACGAGGTGATGCTCGTGGGCGGCCAGACGCGCATGCCCGTCGTGCAGGACCGGCTGACGAAGTTCTTCGGCAAGCCGCCCAGCAAGGGCGTCCACCCGGACGAGGCCGTCGCCATTGGCGCCGCGCTCTACGCGCACTCGCTCCAGGACGACACCAACCTGCGCATCCAGCTCCTGGACGTGATCCCCATGGCCATTGGCCTGGAGCGGGGTGACGGCGGCTTCCACATCGTCTTCCCGCGCAACGCGTCCATCCCCAACGCCAAGCAGCTCCTGGCCACGACGAGCGTGGACAACCAGACGGAGCTGGCCATGCGCATCTACCAGGGCGACCACGACACGGTGGCGCGCAACGACATGCTGGGCGAGTTCACCTTCTCCGGCATCCCGCCGGCGAAGGCCGGCATGGTGAACGTGGAGATCATCTTCGACGTGAACGTGGAGGGCATCCTCACCATGAAGGCGAAGGACCCCGTCAGCGGCCGCGAGATGAAGACCACGGTGCGCGTCACCCAGAGCTGAAGACGCGAAGGGCCCCGCGCACCGGGGCCCCAAAACACCACGGCGCCCCTGCCTGCGAAGGCGGGGACGCCGGGTGGGAAGCAACCGACCGCCGAGGGAAACCTCAGGCGGTCTTCTTTTCCTTCTCCATGACGATCTGCGGAGGCTCGTGCTTGGTGATCACCTGTTCGGTGATCTTGCACTCCTTGACGCCCTCGCGGAACGGCACGTCGTACATGATCTCCAGCATGGCGTCCTCCATGATGGCGCGCAGGCCGCGCGCACCGGAGTGACGGCGCATCGCCTCGCGGGCGATGGCGCGCAGCGCCTCCTTCGTGAAGGACAGCTTGACCTTCTCGATCTCGAACATCTTCTGGTACTGCTTCACCAGGGCGTTCTTCGGGATCGTGAGGATGGTGACGAGGTCATCCTCCTTCAGGTCGTTGAGCGTGGCGATCATCGGCAGACGGCCGATGAACTCCGGGATCATCCCGAACTTCATCAGGTCTTCCGGCTCCGTCATCGCCAGCAGCTCACCCACGCTGCGCTCTTCCTTGTGGGTGATCTTCGCGCCGAAGCCCAGGCCCTTCTCACCCACGCGGCGCTTGATCACGCCGTCGATGCCGTGGAAGGCACCGCCGCAGATGAAGAGGATGTTGGTCGTGTCGACCTGGACATACTCCTGCTGGTTGTACTTCTTGCCGCCGCGCGGGGTGACGTTGGCGCGGGTGCCTTCGATGATCTTGAGGAGCGCCTGCTGCACGCCCTCGCCGCCCACGTCGCGGGTGGCGCTGGGCATGTCACCCTTGCGCGCGATCTTGTCGATCTCGTCGATGTAGACGATGCCGCGCGCTGCCTTCTCCACGTCGTAGTCGGCGTTGTGGAGGAGGTTCTGGATGATGTTCTCCACGTCCTCGCCCACGTAGCCGGCCTCGGTGAGGCTGGTGGCATCCGCGATGGTGAACGGGACGTTGAGGAAGCGCGCGAGCGACTGGGCGAGCAGCGTCTTGCCGGAGCCCGTGGGGCCGATGAGCAGGATGTTGCTCTTCTGCAGCTCCACGTCCTCGCCGCCAGGAGCCTTCACTCCGGGGCGCGGCCGGGCGGCCGGCTTCTTCTGGTAGATGCGCTTGTAGTGGTTGTAGACCGCGACCGAGAGGACCTTCTTCGCCTGGTCCTGACCGATGACGTAGTCGTCGAGGAACGCCTTGATCTCCAGCGGCGTGGGCAGGCTGACCTGCGGCTTGCCCTCCTCGCGTTCGTTCTCGTCCGCGATGATGTCGTTACACAGCTTGATGCACTCGTCGCAGATGTAGACCGTGGGCCCGGCAATCAGCTTGCGGACCTCACGCTGCGACTTGCCGCAGAACGAGCAGGACAGGTTGACGTGGTGCTCCTTCTTCACTGCCGCCTCCGAGTTCGCCAGGCCCCGGTGCGCCCGAGGCCTTCTCCGCCGACCACCGCACTCCAACACCCTCGAAACCGCCCACGTCTCAGACGGCTCCAGACCCACCTGCTACAGGCCCTGTACCCACTATAGGGCCCTCCCCCTCGGGCAGGAAGCCCGACGGCGGGGGCCCCGTCGCGGAGCGTTCAGCCCCGGTCAACGGGTTGGCGTTGGATAACAGCGACTCAGGCGTCCGTCACGCTCGACGCGATCTCTTCGACATCATCCGCCAGGGCGGCCGCCCGCTCGGCGACAGCGTTCGGGACCCGACGGCTTCCCGCCAGCTCGGAGGCGAGCTTGCGCGCCAGCTGCGCCAGTTTCCGGACCTGGAGGCTTTCCGGGGGCGGCTCCGGGGGGGGCCGCGGGAAGCGCTCGGTGAACTCCTTCTTCAGCTCCGTGGGCGACTTCTCCGGGCTCCAGATGCTGTCGCGCAGGGACTTGTACTCGGTGGGTGACAGCTGCCCCCGCTCTTCAGCGTCGGCGAGGACCTCCACCACTTCAAAGGCAGGGGCCTTCTCCGGGAACTCGTGCTGTTCCAGTTCCTCCGGGGCCTCGTGCTTGGCGAGGAAGCTGAACGAGCGCGTGAGCTTCAGCGCCGTCTGCTTCTTGATGTGGAGCTCCTTGAGGCAATAGGCCTCGAAGGTGGCGTGGCCCCACTCCTCGTACTTGGCCTCGTCCCGGACCTGGACGAGCAGCTTGCCCAGCTCCGCCCAGGTGGACTTGAAGCGCTTGGCGGCCAGCAGGACGGTGTGGCGGAACGTTCCCGGGGGAACGCTCAGGGCCTTCTTGGCGATCTCGACTTCGGCGACGGATGCGGCGGACATGCCCTTTCTATCGGGCACGTCCGGGAGGTGGGCAAGAAAGTCGCCCTACCCTCGCTTGCCGATATTGAACGAAAGGCCCACGGTCGCGCGCTCGCCGTCGTAGGACTTGAACGGCCACTTCTTCAGCTCCGTGAAGAGGCAGTCGTAGAGCGCGCCCTGCTTGAACTGGGGGTTGTCCACCCACAGCTTGGCCACGCGGCCGTCATTGCCGATGACGAACTCCATCGGGATCTTCGCGGCCAGGCCCGGCGTGCGCTCGGCCTCTTCCTTGAAGCAGCGGAAGAGCGTGGCCCGGTTGCCGGCCACGACGCGGTTGATGGCGCCCTGGTCGAACTGCTGGGCCATCTCCAGGCCGTCGGGATCCGTGGAGACGCTGCCCGTGCGGGCCGGCCGGCTGGTGGCGCTGGCGACAGCGGTGCCCGCGGGCTTCGCGGCCGTGCCGGTGCCCGTCCCTGTCCCAGGCGCGCGGTCCGGGCGGCGCGGATCGTTGGACGGGTAGGCGAAGAGGTCCTCGTCCCCTGCCCGGGACTGGGCGAGCCGGATGGTGGGCGGGTCCATGGTGATGCCGTCGCCCTCCTCCTCCTGGCCGAACCAGCCGTACACCGCCGCGTTGCGCGCGATGTACCAGCCCGCGACGCCCAGCAGCAGCGCCACACCCGCGGCGACCCCGCCCAGCACCTTCATGCGGCGCTGGTTCTTCGCCTGCTCGGCGAGCATCGTCGCCGCGACGCGGCCCTGGGCCTCGAAGCGCGCGATGTGCACCTGGAAGGCGGCGGTGTCCCGCAGCGTCCGGAAGTCCCGCTCACCCGCAGGCGCCACCGGACTGTCCGGGGTCAGATCCCCTGTGTAGAGCTTCTCCACCACCTGGGATGCGGTGATGGGCCCCAACACCAGGTCGCCCTGACGGAAAAGCCACTGCCCATCACTGTCCACCGCGGGTTCTAGTTGTCCGGCCAGCATTCGCGCGCGAGTATCGTGTGTCTCCCCGCGACACCGCAACGCCGTGGCAAAGTCTCCTACCAAACGAATTCCCGCCGTACTGTGGACTTGGTACCGCGGCGGAAACTTCCGCGGCTTCCAGCGCCAGGTGCAGGGTCCCACGGTCCAGGACGCCCTCGAGGACGCCCTGGAGCGGGCCGGGTCGCCCGCGACCGTGATGCCGTCGGGCCGCACGGACCGGGGGGTCCACGCCCGGATGCAGGTCATCAGCCTGCGGCTGGATGAGGACGTCCCCCCGGAAGCGCTGCCCCAGCGGCTGGCCCCGTTCCTCCCCCCGGATGTGGGCCTGTGCGTGGCGAAGCGGCCGCCGGGCTCCTTCCATGCGCAGTGGAGCGCGAGTGGAAAAGCCTACCGGTACCGGCTGACGCTGGGCGCCTCCCCGACGGAGGCATGGCGGCCCTACGCGCTGGACGTGGGGGCGGAAACAGGTCTGCAGCCGGGGCGCGCAGTGACGCCGGAGCGGCTGGAGGCGCTGCTCGCCCGGGCCGTGGGCACGCGGGACTTCACCGCGTTCCATGAACGGTCCAGTCCCCAGAAGGCGCGCACGTTGGCGTCCGCCACCCTGCGGGAGCTGGGCGGAGGGCTCTACGAGGCACGTCTGGAGGGGGATGGCTTCGCGCGCTATCAGGTGCGGTACCTGGTGGGCAGCGCGCTGAAGGTGGCCGCGGGGCTCCTGTCCGAGGAGCAGTGGCACGCGGCGTTGGATTCGGGCACGTCCCTGGCGGGCTTCAAGGCCCCGGCCCATGGGCTCGTGCTGTGGGAGGTCCGCTATCCTTCAGCGGTGGACCCCTTCGGGTCCGGCGAGCGCCTCCACCCGCCCGGTCTTCCCGACTCGGCTCCCTTCACGGAAGCGGCGTCGGGCTGAGGCCGCAGGCGGCGCTCTTCAGTCCACGAAGCGCGCTTCGTACTTCGCCAGCAGATCCGAGATGGCCTCCCGGAGGTATTCGCTCTGACGGATGCGCGTGGCGCGCGACAGCTCCTTCAGGGCATCGAGCTTCTCGCGGTTGAGACGAAACACGACCGAGGTGAGGCGGGGATTCATGTCCAAGTGCGCAACCTCCTACAGATGCGCACACCATCTCACAGAGTCGGACATCCGCAAGAAAAACTCACGAAGCCGAGCCCACCGGGATGATCCACTGAAGCCCGGTGAAAAGCTCGGTGTCCGCGCGCAGTCCGGAGCCGAACCCGAAGGTGAATCCGAGCCCGCCGTACAGCGCGAAATGATCCGAGAGGGTGTGTCTGGCGCCGAACCCTATGCGAGGCCCCAGCCATGGCCCAGAAATCGGACGCACGGACGCGCCGAGTTCGAAGAAGGTCTGCCACGACTCGGATCCGAAGACGCTGCGGTAGCCGCCGATCAGCGCCAGCTCCTCACCGGGGGCGCCAGCGCTGCCGCGCACGAGGAGGAACACCTCGTCCCGGTCGTAGCCGACGGTGAGCCCCACGCCCAGATCCAGCTGCGCGGCGAGGCCGGACGCGGCCTCGTCACCGCTGATCCGCTCCGTGTAGGTGGCCCCCGGCCCCGCGCTGAGGATCAGCGAGCGGCGGCGCGCATACGGGCCGTCGTCCACGTACTCAGCGGCGACGGCGGGCGCGGCGGTGAGGATCAACAGGGCCGGGAGGAGGCCCTTCACCCCACCACCGGGAGCGGGAAGCCCTCGGCACTCCCCTGCCCTGCCGCGGGCCCGATGCCGGCGGCCTCGTTGAGCCGGCCGGAGCGGAAGGGCTCCAGGTCCAACGCCACGAACTTGAAGCCCAGCGACTTGAAGGCGCCGTTGATCCGCTCGCGCACGCCAGCGTCGAAGAAGCGCGGGTACTCCTCGCCGGCCAGCTCGATGCGCGCCACGTCCTGGTGGTAGCGCACGCGGAACTGCCGGAAGCCCAGGGTGCGCAGCTCCGACTCCGCGGCGGCGATCTGCAGGAGCCGGTCGCGCGTCACCGACGTGCCGTAGGGGATGCGCGACGCCAGGCACGCCATCTGCGGCTTGTCCCAGGTGGGCAGCCCCAGCGCGCGGCTCCACGCGCGGATCTCATCCTTGGTGAGCCCGGCCTGCGCCAGGGGCGACTCCACCCGGTGCTCCTTCGCGGCCTTGTGCCCGGGGCGGTGATCCTTGAAGTCGTCCGCGTTGAAGCCATCCAGCACCACGGACAGGTCCAGCTCCGCGCGCTTCGCCTCGCAGAGGTCGTACAGCTCCGTCTTGCAGAAGTAGCAGCGGTTGGTGGGGTTGGCGGCGTAGTTGGGGTTCGCCAGCTCGTTGCTGGAGACGACGACGTGCCGGGCGCCCAGCCGCTCCGCCAGCTCGCGCGCCTCTTTCTCCTCCTCCGGGGCGACGGAGGCCGACAGCGCGGTGAGCGCCAGGGCGCGCTCGCCCAGCACCTCCACCGCGATCTTCAGGACGAAGGTGGAGTCCACGCCGCCGGAGAACGCCACCAGGGCGCTGCGGTGCGCGCGCAGGGCTTCGCGCATCGCCTCCAGCTTGGGGCGGGACGCTTCACACAGGGCCTGGATCTGCTCGGGGCTCAGCATGGGGGACTCCTAAAACGGAAGGGCCCCGGATTGCACGCGCATCGCGCACGCAACCTGGAGCCCTTCGCGTGAAGAACGACGATTTCGGACTACCGGGCCTTGCGCTTGGCGGGCTTCTTCGCGGCCGGGGCCGGCTTGCCCACGCGGGCGGCGCGGGTGGCCGGACGCGCCTTGGCGCCCTTGGAACCCTTGTCCGCCTTGGGGGCCTTGGCGGCGGGCTTGGCGGCCTTGGCGGTGTGGATGCGGACCGGGGCGTCCTCCTCCTCCTCGTCGCGGCGGGCCTTCTTCGGCAGCGGGTTGGCCTTCATCTTCTTGCCGGTGATCGTCTTGAGCTCGTCCGTGGACATCAGGCCGAGGTCGAGGAGCGCCTGGAAGATCTTCGCCGCGCCGTCCTCCACCGACTCCGTGTCGGAGTAGATGGTCACCTCGGGCGAGGTGGGCGGCTCGTACGGCTCCGTGATGCCGATGAAGTTCGGAATCTCGCCGTTGAGCGCCTTCTTGTAGCGGCCGGTGGTGTCGCGCTCGATGAGCTTCTCCGTGGGGCAGTCGACGTACACCTCCACGTACTTGCCCACCGCGCGGCGCACCTCCTCGCGGCTCGCCTTGTAGGGGCTCACGCAAGGAACGAGCGCCGCCACACCATTGCGAGAGAGCAGGTTCGCCACGAAGCCCAGACGGCGGACCACCGTGTTGCGCTCATCCTTGGTGTCGCCGATGCCAGCCCACAGGTCGTTCTGGAGGTCACCCTCGTCGAGGATCTCCACGTTGCGCCCGACCTGCCGGAGGCGGGCCGCGATGTACGCAGCCGTCGTGCTCTTCCCGGTCCCGGACATGCCGGTCAGCCAGAGGGTAAAACCAGTGTTGGGGGCCATAAGGGTTCAAACTCCCTGCGTCCGGAGCGCTTCTTGCAGGCGGCCTGGGACGCGGCAGATCCAATAGACCGCTGCTTTATAGACGAAAACCCGGTGACTTGACAATTCGTACCCACCTTTCCGCAGGTAGGGCCTCGAAGGCAGCAAATGCCTGGGGTTACAAGGGATTTTCAAACCTGAAATCCGGAGAAGAGATCAGAACAGTCTGAAAACCGCCCTGTTGCCAGTCAGACGAGGAGGCGGAAGTCGCCCGGCCGCCCTGGATGGCGACCACCACATACGACACGCCCGGCAGAAGTGGGATGCCGTCCGGAGCGGCCCGCTGACGGTCCTCGGCGGAGAACACGGCGGCCGTGTCGACGTGTGAGTGGAAGACACACGCGACGGTCTCCTGCCGGGCCTCCGCGTCCCTGCACACCTGCAACCACGCCTCCAGGGTGAAGGCATAGGCGACGCGGGGTGTGGGGGAGGCGTTGGGCAGCGGGACGACGCGCCAGGTGCCCTCCTCCCCTGCCCTCCCTTGGAGGATCACCCCGCAGCCCTCCTGGGGCCACGCGGCCTCCAGGTGGCGGATCACCTGGGCGAGGACCTCCGGAGGCAGGACGGCACCCGGCATCGCATGGCTCAGGGCTTCGGGCCCGCCGCCGCGCAGCGTGAACACCGGCGCGGCTCCAGCTCCGCCAGCGCCCCCGGCGCGCTCAGCCACCGGCCGCCCAGCGCGGGCCCCAGTCCCAGCCGCAGCCGCTGGAACACCAGCGCACCGAGCGAGCCCAGCGCGACGCCCAGGGCGCCGTCCGGCGGCGTGCCCAGGTGGCGCACCGTTTCGCCGAAGCACCAGACGCACCCGTCCGCGCCCCGGAACACCACCGCGCCGCGCGCGCCGTCACCGCCCAGCGCGACCCAGGGGGCCTCGCCGCTCCAGGCCGCCGGCAGCTCGGCGAGCAGCCCGCCTCCAGGCGTTCCCGCCGCGTCCGGGTTCACCTCCGGGACCACCTGCGCCAGGACCTCCACCACCGGCCGGCCCACGTCGTGCGCCGAGGCGAGGAACCCCGGCGACCAGGGTCCCATCGTCAGCGTGCCCACGCCCGTCACCGGCGTGCCGCCCCCCGCGAGGTACGCCGTCGCGGTGAGGCCGGACGCGCCCAGGCCGTCCACGCGCGTCCCACCCGACAGCAGGGCCTCCTGGCCGCGCCCGCCCACGTCCCGCAGGAGGATCTGCCGGGAGTAGCGGAGAATCTGATCCTCGCGCAGCGCCATGGCGCTTTCAGCCCCCTGCCATGGCCGGGATGAGGGTGATGCGGTCCGCGTCCGCCACGGGCGTCTCCAGCGACTTGAGCGCGCGCACGTCCTCGTCGTTGAGGAAGATGTTCACGTAGCGCCGCACCGCTCCGCGCTCGTCGAAGAGCCGCGCGCCCATGCCGGGGTAGCGCGCGTCCAGGTCCTTCAGCACGTCCCCCACGGTGGCGCCGGTGGCCTGCACCTCGGCCTGGTTGCGCGTCAGCGTCCGCATGGGCGTGGGGATTCGAATCGTCGTCATGGTCACCTTCCCTGCTTTCGAACGACCAGGCGGTACGTGCCGTCACCGCGTGGCTCCAGTGAGACCACTTCGTGGCCCTCGTCTCGTGCGCTCCGGGGCACGTTCTTCAGCGGTTCGTCGCCCTTGAGCAGCACCTCCAGCAGCGTACCCGGGGGCAGCGACTCCAGCTTCAACTTGGTGCGCACGTAGGTCATCGGACACACCTCGCGGGTGATGTCCAACGTCGCCGTCACGTCGGGCATGCGGTGTCCTCCTGCGAAGTCGGGAACGGGGGCAGTGACTGGATGCCGCACCCCGGGCAGTCCGGCGCGCGCGTCACCTTCACCGTGCGCCCCTCCAGCGTCGCCCCGTCGATGACGTGCAGCGTGGCCTCGCCGCGCGTCCTGCCCGCGGCGCCCACCAGCAGCTCCAGCGCGAGCAGCGCCTGCACCGCGCCGATGAGCCCCGCCATCGAGCCCAGCACTCCCGCCTGGGCGCACGTGGGCACCGCGTCGGGCGCGGGCGCGTCCTCGTACAGGCAGCGCAGACAGGGCCCTCCCGGGTCGATGCGCAGGGCCTGCCCCTGCATGCGCAGCACGCCGCCGTACACCAGCGGCACGCCCGTCAGCACCGCCACGTCCGACAGGAAGAACTTGGTGGCCACCCCGTCCGTGGCGTCCACCACCAGGTCGTGCGCGCGGAAGAGGGCCTCCGCGTTGCCCGCGTCCAGCCGCTCCGGCAGGGCCTCCACGCCCAGGCCGGGAAAGGCGCGCAGCAGGCCCGCGGCCGCGGATTCCGCCTTGAAGCGGCCCACGTCCCCGGTGCGGTGCCAGAGCTGGCGGGGCAGGTTCGTCACGTCCACCCGGTCCGGATCCACCAATGTCAGGTGCCCCACCCCCCCTTGGGCGAGCGCCAGCGACGCCGGGCAGCCCAGGCCGCCGGCTCCCACCACGAGCACGCGCGAGCGCTCGATGCGGGTGGCGTGGGGGATGCGCGCGTGGTGGTCGGTGTCGGGGTGGCCGTGCATGGGACTGGTGCTCCGCGAGGATTCAACGAATATGGTGCGGCGACTCCACGTCCGGACCTCCAGGACGCTCCCGCAAGCCTTCCCACCGCCGCCGTCACAAGCGGCCCTCAGCAGCCAGGACATATGAAAAACCTGACCGGCGCGCTCGTGTTTTCCTCCCTGCTGTCCCTGGCTGTCGGCTGCCACAAGAACACCGGCGAGAGCCCGGACGCCGCCACCCCGACGGGCACCGTCCAGAAGGAGCTCCAGACGGGCCGCGAGGACGCCGCCGCGGCCCCCGCTCCGACGGCCACCGCCGAGGCCGGCACCGGCGACTCGGGGACCTCCACTTCGGCCTCCAGCTACGACGCGAGCGCCAGCGACCGGCTGGCCCTGGAGTCGTGCGTGGACGGCTGGCTCAAGTCCCACAACCTGGACCGCTATGGCAGCAAGGCGGGCACGATGTACGCGGGCGGCACGCCGCTGTTCGACGAGCGCACCGGCGAGACGACGGACCGCCTGGAGTTCGTCTTCAAGCAGCATCCCGACGCGAAGAAGGCGTGCGTCACCCAGGGCGCCGGCAAGTAGCGGCCCCTCCTGTCCTCGCCCGGCAGGGAGACGACTTGGCGGCTCCAGGGAATTCCGCTCCCTGGCGAAGGTCCCGTAAGCTGCCGGGCGCATGGACAGCGAGCTGAGACACGGCGAGGATCACCCGGCCCACGACCTGCGCGCCCGCGTCCGCGCCGTGCTGGAGCGCCGCAACCTCACGGACAACGTGTCCGCCGAGCAGGCCGCCGCCTCCTGGGAGCAGGACCGCTTCATCGCCCGGGCCCGCGCCCTCTTCTACGCGCGGATGATGTTCCTCACGCTGGGCCTGCTCATCCTCGCGGTGCCCGCGTGGAGCGGCTACTTCGGCTTCGACGGGCCCATCTCCTTCGTGGGCTACTTCGCGATGCTGCTCTACAGCGTCGCGAACCTGCTCGTCATCGACCACCCGAAGGCCGGCCGGTGGGTGACGTACCTCACGCTCTGCTTCGACCTGCTCATCACCGTGGTGCTCATCGCCCGGCCCCAGGTGGGCGGCGGCCTGCAGAGCCCGCTGCTGGCGACACAGCTGCTCTTCACCACCCTCTTCGCCATCCTCTTCCCCAAGCCGCTGGCCATCCTGCCGCCGCTGCTGGCGCTGCCCATCACCACGCGGTTGGACCTGCTGCTCAACCGCTCCGTGACGGCGGTGGAGCTGCTCACGCTGCTCTGGTACCTGGGCCTCAACTTCATCATCGTCTACGTGCTCGTGTACCTGAACGAGCGCGAGGCCACCGCGCACCGCGAGGTGGTGTCCCTGCAGGGCGACTTGAAGGAGCTGGCCGTGGTGGAGGAGCGCAACCGGCTGGCGCGGGAGATCCACGACGGCCTGGGCGCGTCGCTGTCCTCCATGATCATCCAGGCGGAGTACATCCTGAACATGGCCCGCGAGGACGACGGGCTGCGTTCGGAGATCCGCGAGCTGAAGGCCACCGCGGAGGAGTCCATCGAGGAGCTGCGCCGCAACCTGCGGATGATGCGCGAGGACTTCGAATTGTCGCAGGGGCTGGAGGACTACGTGAAGACGTTCCGCGACCGCACCGGCCAGGACATCCGCTTCGAGCGCACGGGCGTGACGCGCAAGCTGCCCCCGGACGCGCAGCTGGCCCTGTTCCGCATCCTCCAGGAGTGTCTGTCCAACGCGGCGAAGCACGCCGAGGCCAAGGAGGTCCAGGTGCGCCTGGACTTCAGCGCCGAGGGCGTACACCTCGTCGTGCGCGACAACGGCAAGGGCTTCGACCCGGGCCGCACGCCGCGCGGCCACTACGGCCTGCTCAACATGCGGGAGCGCGCCATGAAGCTCGGTGGCTCCATCGTGGTGGACTCGGCGCCCGGCGCCGGGGCCCAGGTGGCCTTCTCCCTTCCCTGTCTCTCAGCCTGACGCACCGGAGCCCCGCCCCGTGGACCCGACCCCGACCGCCGCTCCCCTGCCCATCCGCGTCTTCGTCGTCGAAGACCAGACCAAGATCCTGAAGAACCAGCTGCGCCTCCTCGAAGGCCACCCGGACATCGACATCGTGGGCACCGCGCTGTCCGGTGAGGCCGCGCTGGAGGAGGTGCCTCGCGTGATGCCGGACGTGCTGCTGTTGGATCTGGGGCTGCCCCGGATGAGCGGCATGGACGTCACCCGCGAGGTGAAGGCGCGCTATCCGAAGATGGAGATCCTGATCTTCACCATCTTCGACGAGGAGGACAAAGTTCTCGAGGCGGTGAAGGCGGGCGCGTCCGGGTACCTGCTCAAGGGCGCCACGGTGGACAAGATCGTGGAGGCCATCAAGGAGGTCCGCGCGGGTGGCACCGTCATCCAGCCGAACCTCGCGCGCCGCCTCCTGCGCCACTTCCGCGTGGAGCCGGACACCACGCCCGTGCCCACCGAACCCCTGCCGGTGACTCCGTCCTCGGCGGAGCAGCAGCCCCCCGCGCGCACCGCCGCGCAGGAAGAGGCCTCCGCCCAGGAGCCGCTGCTCAAGCCCCTGTCGGACCGCGAGCGGGAGATCCTCCAGCTCATCGCCAAGGGCGTGTCCAACAGCGAGGCGGCCCGGCTGCTCACCCTCTCCAAGGCCACCATCCGCACGCACCTGGAGCACATCTACCGGAAGCTGGAAGTCACCAACCGCGTGGAGGCCGTCACCGAGGGCATCCGCAAGGGGCTCATCTCCGTCTAGCGGCCAGGCAGGGGGGCGCACTTTTTCGCGGCCGACACAGCGCGTGGCTCCTACAGTGGGGAGGTCTTCGTTCCCCTCCCTGACCCTGGAGCCCCACCATGGACGTCCGCGCCGCCGTCGCCTTCGAGGCCGGCAAGCCCCTGAGCATTGAAACCGTGCACCTGGAGGGCCCCAAGGCGGGCGAGGTGCTCATCGAGCTGAAGGCCACCGGCCTGTGCCACACCGATGAGTTCACGCGCTCCGGCGCGGACCCGGAGGGGCTGTTCCCCGCCATCTTCGGCCACGAGGGCGCGGGCATCGTGGTGGACGTGGGCCCGGGCGTCACGAGCGTGAAGAAGGGCGACCACGTCATCCCGCTCTACACGCCCGAGTGCCGCGGCTGTAAGTCGTGCCTGTCCCAGAAGACGAACCTGTGCACGGCCATCCGCGCCACGCAGGGCAAGGGGCTGATGCCGGACGGCACCAGCCGCTTCCGCCTGGGCAAGCAGAGCATCCACCACTACATGGGCTGCTCCACGTTCGCGAACTACACGGTGCTGCCGGAGATCGCCGTGGCGAAGATCCGCGAGGACGCCCCCTTCGACAAGGTCTGCTACATCGGCTGCGGCGTCACCACCGGCGTGGGCGCCGTCGTCTACACCGCGAAGGTGGAGGCGGGCGCGAAGGTCGTCGTCTTCGGCCTGGGCGGCATCGGCCTCAACGTCGTGCAGGCCGCGCGCATGGTGGGCGCCGACATGATCGTCGGCGTGGACCTGAACCCCGCACGCAAGGACATCGCGGAGAAGTTCGGCCTCACCCACTTCGTCAACCCGAAGGACGTGGAGGGCGACCTCGTCCCCTACCTCGTCAACCTCACCGGCGGCGGCGCGGACTACAGCTTCGAGTGCATCGGCAACGTGAAGACGATGCGTCAGGCCTTGGAGTGCTGCCACCGCGGCTGGGGCGAGAGCATCATCATCGGCGTGGCAGGCGCCGGGCAGGAGATCAGCACCCGGCCGTTCCAGTTGGTCACCGGGCGCGTGTGGAAGGGCAGCGCCTTCGGCGGCGCGCGCGGCCGCACCGACGTGCCGAAGATCGTCGACTGGTACATGGACGGGAAGATCCAGGTGGATCCGCTCATCACCCACACGCTCAAGCTGGAGGAGATCAACCACGGCTTCGAGCTGATGCACAAAGGCGAGTCCATCCGCAGCGTGGTGAAGTACGCATGAGCCCGTCCCCCACGCTCGTCAGTGAGCACGCGTGCTTCGGGGGGACGCAGTCCTTCTGGAAGCACCCGTCCGAGGCCTGCGGCGGCGAGATGCGCTTCAGCGTCTTCACCCCGCCCCAGGCGAAGCACGGCCCCGTGCCCGTCCTCTACTACCTGGCCGGCCTCACCTGCACCGAGGAGACCTTCCCCACCAAGGGCGGCGCGCAGCGCGTGGCGGCGGAGCTGGGCCTGATGCTCGTGGCGCCGGACACCAGCCCTCGCGGCGCGGGCATCCCGGGCGAGGACGCGGACTGGGACTTCGGCACCGGCGCGGGCTTCTACCTGGATGCCACGCAGGCCCCGTGGAGTACGCGCTACCGCATGGGCACCTACGTCACGAAGGAGCTGCCCGGAATCATCGGCGCGCACTTCCCCGCGCGCATGGACCGCGAGGGCATCTTCGGCCACTCCATGGGAGGGCACGGCGCGCTGGTGACGGCGCTGCGCAATCCCAGCCGCTACCGCTCCGTGTCCGCGTTCGCGCCCATTGGCGCCCCCATCCGCAGCCCGTGGGGCGAGAAGGCGTTTGGCGGCTACCTGGGCCCGGATGAGTCCACATGGCGCGAGTACGACGCCACGGAGCTGCTGCGCTCCGGCAAGCGCCTGCCCGCGCTGCTGGTGGACCAGGGCACGAAGGACAAGTTCCTGGCGGATCAGCTCCACCCGACCTTCCTCAAGGACGCGTGCGAGGCGGTGGGCCAGCCCCTCACGCTGCGCATGCAGGAGGGCTTCGATCACGGCTACTACTTCGTCGCCACGTTCATGGAGGACCACCTGCGCCACCACGGCGCGGCGCTGAACGCGGTCTGATGGCCGGGCCGGACGTCGTCGCGGACCCGTGCCCCGGCCAGCCCCGGAGTACGGGTCCCCCTTCCCTTCCCGGCCCGGACGTGACAGGCGTGGGGGCATGAGTGCCACTTTCAAGTCCCTCGGCCTGTCCCCCGAAACGCTGGGTGCGGTGAAGCGCGCCCGCTTCGGTACCCCCACGCCCATCCAGGCGCAGGCCATCCCTCCCGCCCTGTCCGGCCGCGATGTCATTGGCTGTGCGGCCACCGGTACCGGCAAGACGGCCGCCTACCTGCTCCCCATGATTGAACGCTTCGCGGGGGAGCGCGGCACGCTGGGCCTCATCCTCGCGCCCACGCGCGAGCTGGTGCAGCAGGTGGCCGAACAGGCCCGCTTCTTCGGCGAGCCCCGGCGCGTCGTGCCCACGGTCATCATCGGCGGCGAGGACATGAACGCGCAGGTGGCGGAGCTGAAGACGCGCCCCACCCTCATCGTCGCCACCCCGGGCCGGCTGGTGGACCTGCTGGGCATCAAGGCCGTGAACCTGTCGCAGATCCGCACGCTGGTGCTGGATGAGGCGGACCGGATGCTCGACATGGGCTTCCTGCCGCAGATCAACCAGATCCTCCAGGCGCTGCCGCGCAAGCACCAGACGCTGCTGTTCTCCGCGACGCTCGGCGCGGACGTGGCGCGGTTCGGCCAGCGCGCGCTCAACAAGCCCGTGCGCGTGGAGGTGACGCCCAGCGGGACGCCCGCGCCCCGCGCGGAGCAGCACCTGTACATCGTGAAGCCCGAGGAGAAGTGGCCGCTGCTGCTCACGCTGCTCGCGCAGGACGAAGCGAGCGCGCTCGTGTTCGTGCGCACCCAGGCCCGCGCGGACAAGATGAAGGAATTGCTCGCGGCCGCGGGCCACAAGTCCGCCGCGCTGCACGCGGGCCGCACGCAGGCCCAGCGACGTCAGGCATTGGAGGGCTTCCGCCGGGGCCAGTACCGCTGCCTCGTGGCCACCGACCTCGCCGCGCGCGGCCTGGACGTGGACGACATCGGCCACGTCATCAGCCTGGACATCCCGCATGGGCCGGAGGACTACGTGCACCGCATTGGCCGCACCGCTCGCGCGGAGGCCAGTGGCCGGGCGTCACTCTTCGCGCTGGAGGTGGAGCGCCGCACCCTGCGCGATATTGAAAGCATCACCCGCCAGGAGCTGCCCCTGACGGAGGTGCCTCGCAAGGATCCCCTCTTCCGCAAGGAGATGGAGGCGTTCCTCGCGAAGCAGCGCGACCCGGGGCCGCGCCAGGCGGACCATGGCCGCTCCACCCGGGCCCCGGAAGCGACGCCCGGGCGCCATGCCCGCTCCCACGGCAAGGCCCGAGCAAAGGGCCCCGACCGTCAGTGATCGTGGTCTTCGCCCGGGCCGTGCGCGTGGCCGTGCTCGAGCTCCTCGGGCGTGGCCGCGCGCACTTCCTTGATGTTGACCTCGAAGTGCAGCGTCTTGCCGGCGAAGGGGTGGTTGAAGTCCACCAGCACGGTGTCCTTCTTCACTTCCTTCACCAGGAAGTCGACCTCGTCCCCGTCCGGATCCGTGGCGCTCAGGATGCCGCCGGCCTTGATCTCCAGGTCCTCGGGGAACTCGGTGCGCGGCACCTCCTCCACGCCTTCCGGGTCGTAGTCCCCGTAGCCGTCCGCCGCGGAGACGGTCGCCTTCAGCGACTCGCCCGCGGACTTCCCTTCCAGCGCCTTCTCCAGGCCCGGGACGATCTCCTCGTAGCCGTGCAGGTAGACGAGCGGATCCCCCGCCTCGCTCTCGTCCACGACGACGCCGTCACCGAGGTGGAGCTTGTAGTCAATGGCGACAACACTGTCCTTGCCGATTTTCATGGGGCCCTCATAGCGCATTCAGCCATGCCTCGGTGGAAGGATGATGCCCACCGTTACCGCGTGCACACGGACGTCCTACCAACGGATGCGCAGCTCGAAGCGACCCTGTCCGGTGTCGCGCTCCAGCTCCACCGTGGGGTTCGCGGCGCCCGACTGGCGCAGGGCCTCTTCGCAGCACCCCGCCGCCGCTTCCGCCGGGAAGGGATAGCCCTGGAAGGTGACGCGCCAGTCCTTCGGGGCCAGCTCTTCGGAATGGATCTCCACCGGCTCCATCACCGAGCGGAAGCTCAACGCCACCCGCTTCATCGCGCGATCCGGGCCCGCGATCCTCAGGGCGACGTTGACGACCTTGCCCACCAGCGTCTCGAAGTAGCCGCGCACCAGGTCGCGCCCCATCTGCCGCAGGGCCTCCTGGGGCGGCCGGCCCGCGTAGGCGTACGCGAGCACCAGGTTCTGGCACCGCGTGAACACCGACGCCGGGTAGGACGCCCGGGGCTTGTCCACGTCGTAGCCCGCCGCCGCCAGGCGCTCCCGCAGCGAGGCGTCCATGCGGACACAGCGCAGGAGCGACTCGAACAACGTGGACTGGATGACGACCTCTGCCGGGGACATGTGCGCTCGAAGTGGGGAAACGCGAGGAGACCGGAAAGGCGCGAGACACTAGCCGGTCGCTTCAGGGAAAGGATCCCCCCGGCGGGGTTGTTCCGCGGGCCAGTGGTTTCAAGGCCTTGGAGCGTCCAGACCGTCAACCCGCCGCACCCGGAAACGAATTCCGAGAAGGGCCGTCCGTGAGCCAGGCGATGGGGAGCGTCACGGACGAAGCGCTCATGGACCTGTTCTGTCAGGGAGATCACTCGGCGTTCGAGGCGCTGTTCGCCCGACATGCTGGACGTGTGCAGGGCTTCCTTGCGCGCATGGTGAGGGACGGACCTTTGGCGGAGGACCTCTTGCAGATGACATTCCTGTCGGTCATCCGCGCCCGGGGCCGCTACGAGCCGGGCACCCGCTTCACCCCCTGGCTGCTCACCATCGCGGCGAACGCGGCCCGGGACGCCCTGCGGCACCAGCAGCACGTGGACTCGCACGCGCATGCGCCGCCCGAAGGCCTCACGTCCGTACCCGCGCCCGACGGCGATCCGGTGCTGCGCCGGCGCATCGAGGACGCGCTCCAGTTGCTGCCCCTGGAGCAGCGCGAGGCGGTGGTGTTGAGCAAGCTGGAGGGCTGGTCCTTCGAGGAGATCGCCCAGCTGCGCGGCATCCGCGCGGGCGCGGCCCGGCTTCGTGCGCACCGCGGTTACGAGAAGCTGCGCGAATTGCTCGGTGGACTGGTCGGGGAGGACGCCTGATGCCCGCGCCTTCCGACCCGCTGTTGTCCGCACCTCCCCGGTTGGATCCGGGAGCCCTGGAGCGCGCGCTCGCGGCGTCGCGTGCGGAGCTGGCCCTGCGGCAGCCGGTGCGCCGCTGGCGTCCCCAGGCGGTGGGTTTGTTCGGCGCGTCCGCGGGGATGGCGCTCGCGACCACGGCCGTGTTCGTGGCCCTGGGGCGCACCACGGGCTCCGCGGTGGTGGGCCGCGCGCCGATGCTGACGATGCTGCTGGCGACGAGCGCGGTGTGTTCGTGGGCGGCGCTGTCCCCGCGCGGCTGGCTGCTGCGGTGGGTGGGCGTCGGCATGGCGCTGGTGAGCGCGGTGGCGATGGTGCTCACCCGGGGGGCGATGCGCGAGCCCTCTTCCCTGCCCGAGTGGGTGTGCACCGCGAGCCATGTCGCGGTGGCGCTGGTGCCCGGGGCGGTGGCGCTCGCCGTGCTGCGCTGGGCGGCGTTCAACCCGCTGCGCGCGGTGGCGGCGGGCCTGGCGGCGGGCACGGTGGGCGCGTTCGTGGGCGAGCTGGCCTGCGGCCTCGGCGCCGGACACGTGGCCGCGTATCACCTGGGCGCCTGGGCGCTCGTGGCCCTGCTGACCGGGGCCCTGTCAAAACGACTCAAACCCCGGACCTACGCTCCATGAAGCAAGACCCTTCGCTCATCCTGACGGAAGACGTCGACGGCGCCCCGGTGCGCATTGGCTCGGCGGTGATGATCGTCCGCACGGAACCGGACGACCCCATCACGGAGCGCTTCCTCGACCGCGTGGGCGTCGTCGTGGCGCTCGTGTTCGATGATCCGCCCACGCAGTACCCCGCGGACCCGCTCATCCAGGTGCGCGTGCACGGCGTGGGCGAGGACCTGTTCTTCGCCCGCGAGGTGGCCGCGGTGCCCCTGGGTCACTTCGTCGCGTTCGGGTCGTCCAGCTCCGCGTAGTGCCGGAAGATGCCCTGCTCGTTGAAGGGCTGGGCGCGCGGGGAGCTCCGGTACGCGGCGATGCGAGGCCGCTCCGCGATGCGCTGACGCAGGGCCATCACGCCAGGAACCTGATGGGCGACGCGGCTCATGGCATTCGGGAAGGCGTAGGACAGGCCTTCCACGAGCTGGAACAGCGCCAGCTCCGGGTAGCTGAAGTCACTGCCCAACAGGTACCTGCCGCCGCCCCGCGGGTTGGCCCTCAGCACGCGCTCGAAGTAGCCCAGGAACTTCGGGATGCGCTGGGTGCGGAAGTCCTCGGCGCGGGCCTTCGCGGCGTCCTTCTGCTCCTCGTAGTACTTCATCACCGCGATGGGGTGATGCGTGTCATGCGCCTCCGCCACCGCGTCCGCGACGGTGAGCTGGAATTGGCGCGCATGCAGCCGTGTGCCCTCGTCTGCGGGCACCAGGCCGAAGCGCTCGCCCAGGTAGGAGCAGATGTTCGCGGCCTGGGAGATGACGAGGTCGCCCATCTTGAGCACGGGCGGCGCGTACGCGGGCACCGGCCCCTGGCCCAGCAGGTTCATGATGGCCCGGGCCCCGCCGCCCTGGGACTCCGGGAGCAGGCCCACGTCCACCCAGTCCGCCGCCGCCTCCTCCAGCACCAGCCGCACGAACTCGCCGCGGCCCGGGAGGCCGGGCCAGTAGTACAGCTGGAACTTCGCGTCGCTCATCGTCCGCTCCTCTCACAGGTCCTAAACATCCCCATCCCTGCTGGGCTTGCGCTTCTTCCGGGACGGCTCGTCGGAGTCGGGCACGTCCTGGCTGGCCACGCGCTTGAGCGACCCTTCTTCCTTGGGGGCGTAGGTGAGCTGCAGGGTCCGGCAGTTGAGGTGGATGCCGGTCAGCGTCTCGATGCCGGTCAGCTCCCCGTTGCAGCTGCGGCAGAGGCGGTAGTTCCGCCGGTGGGCGTTGTAGGCCTGGACGTCCTTGCGACGCAGGACCTCGATGATGACGCCGTTGTGATCGCTGTAGGCGTACGCCTTGCCGTTGAGCTGGGTGTACTTGTCCGTGAGGCCGTGGAAGACGAAGGCCGGATCGTAGGCCGGGTCCGTGGTGTCGCTGCCCACGACCTTGTTGTCCTTGATCTTCGCGACCGCGTGGTGCGTGCAGGCGATGTCGAAGTGGGTATCAAACCCGCTGTTCGTTCCCGAGATGCTGAACGTGCTGTGGCCGCCATAGCCCACGAGCTCCTGCTCGCCGCCGTGGATGCTGCTCACCCAGTCCTGCCCCCCCAGCTTGCCCTTCAGCGCGGACGGCATGAAGCCGGAGCTCTTCTGGTTGGTGTCCCCAATCAGCAGGTCCAGCTCCTCCCGGCCCGTCGAGCGCATCGCATTGAACTTCAGGTACTCCACGACGCTCGCCGCGTCCCCGCAGATGTGGTTCGGGATGTGCACGAAGGCCATCAGCCACCCCATGATCGTCAGGGTCATGCAGATGGCCTTCTCGTTCTTGTTGTTGTCCGAGAGCGTGTCGAAGCGGTGGACCTTCAGGTCGAAGTCGTCGATCTGGCTGTGCTTGTTCTTCAGCACCGTGAAGCGGTGGCGCGAGTCCCCGGTGGGGTTCATCCCGTAGACGACGTCGTAGCCCCGGATGGTCTTCCCCTTCAGCTCCTCGCCGTACAGCTCCCCGAGCACGATGATCGTCGGCGGGCGGCTGGTGAAGCCGCCGTTCGTGCTCGTCCGGTTCATCGTGCTCTTCACGATGGTGTCGATGACGCCCGACAGGAACTCCAGCAGCTCGTTCGCGTCCTGGCCGCTCTTGAAGGTGTTGGAGAAGGCCTTGGACTCAAGGCCGGTGGCGAACTCGACCTCCATGTCCTTGCCCACGATCTTCTTCGTGGCGAAGTCGTAGTGCGGAACCGGAAAGGTGAGCTTCCGGTCCGCGTTGTCCAGGTCGTAGACCCTGCCGGCGTTCGTCTGGGCCTTGTGCTTGAAGGAGTTGCCGCTGAGGACCGAGTGCCCCGTGGTCTCCTTGTGCCCGACGGACTCCAGGGACTGGTACACGACGATCATGAGGGGCTCCTGCCAGGCGACGTTGCGCCGCAGTCTACTGCGTACCGCTGGTGGCCTTCAGGCCCACGATGGCGACGAGCAACAGGCCCAGGAAGAACAGCCGGGGCGCGGTGACGGGCTCGTGGAAGAGCACCATGCCCAGCACCGCCGCGCCGAACGCACCAATGCCCACCCAGACCGCGTAGGCCGTGCCGATGGGCAGGGTCTTCGCCGCGAAGGACAGCAGGGCCATGCTCGCGATGATGGCCGCCACGGTGAGCACGCTGGGGAGCGGCCGCGTGAAGCCCTGCGTGTACTTCAGGCCAATGGCCCAGCCCACTTCGAGCAGCCCGGCAACGACGAGGAGGATCCAAGAAGACGACATGACGCACGACTCCCGTGAAGGCGTCGTCTTGTCGTGACCGGGTACGGCGCACCTCGTCCGGGCTCGAGGCCCCACCCCGGGGCCTCGCACGCACCCCGCATGCTAATCCCGTCGCCGCGTCTTCGCTACCGGCCCTCGACGTGGGCTTCGACCTGAAGGAGAACGCCGGCCATGATCACCATCAGCGCATTCAAGTGGGTACCGCCGTTCGCGCAGGGGCTGGTGCGCGACCTCCGGGTGCGGTGGGCCCTGGAAGAGGCCGGCCTGCCCTACCAGACCCGGCTCATCGACCCCGACGTGCAGGGCTCCTCCGAGTACCGCTCGCTCCAGCCCTTCGGTCAGGTGCCGGTGTTCCAGGAGGACGGCCTCACCCTCTTCGAGTCGGGGGCGATCGTGCTCCACATCGCGTCCCGCAGCGAGGTGCTGCTGCCCGCCGACGCAGCGGGCCGCGCGCGCGCCATGACCTGGGTGTTCGCGGCGCTCAACTCGATGGAGATCTACATCCAGCAGCTCGCGGAGATCGACCTGTTCAACGCGGACCAGCAGTGGGCCCAGCTCCACCGGCCGGACGTGGAGAAGGCCGTGCAGCGGCGGCTCCAGGAGCTGGCGGCATGTCTGGGCGACCGCGAATATCTGGAGGGCCGCTTCACCGTGGGCGACCTGATGATGACCACGGTGCTCCGCAACCTCCGGCACACCCGGCTCATCAACGCAGTGCCCACGCTGAAGGCCTACCAGGAGCGCTGTGAAGCGCGGCCCGCCTTCCAGCGGGCCCTGGCCGCCCAGATGGAGCCGTTCCGGCAGCGTTAGAGGGAGTAGCCCAGCATCCACGTGTAGACGTCATGCCCCGCGGAGCCGTCATACGTACGGCCCCACGAGTCATGCCCCACGCCGGGATAGAGCGTGAGCAGCGCCGCGGGGTTCACCGCGGGCGAGCACGTGGTGTTGAGCGCCTTCACCGGGTTGATGGAGCCATACGGGGAGACGGTGCCGTCCGCCGAGCCATGGAAGGCCCAGACGGGCAACCCCGACGCCGCCGCGGGGCAGAGGTTCTGGCTGTTGCCGTTGCCCGCGATGGGCACGATGGCCGCGAGCTTGGCGTAGTGCACCGCCGCGTAGGCCCAGACCTGGATGGCGCCCGCGGAGATGCCCGTGAGGTACACGCGGCTGGCATCCACCCGGTAGTGCACCTTCGCGAACTCGATGATCTTGTCGATGTCCGCCACCGGGATGAACGCGTTGAAGCGCTGCGGGGCAATCAGGATGAACGGGAAGTCGCGCCCGTTGCGGATGAGCCGGGGCGGCGCGTTGAGGGCCATGATCTTCTCCAGGGCCGCCGCGCTGCCGTTGCCCACATCCCCCGTCCCGTGCAGGAAGATCACGAGCGGATGGCTCACGGTCGCGTTGTCGTCATAGTCCGGCGGCAGGTACTCCCAGTAGCCGAGGCTCATCCCAGGCACCGTTCCATAGGGACGGGCCAGGATCTCTCCCTGCGCCGCGAATGCACCCTGCGCGGAAAAAAGCACCCAAACCAAGCTCAATAGCAGGCAACGCACGCCGTTCATGAGGCCTCCCAGGTGGAAGGCACAGAGTAACAGCCCTGCTTGTGATTTAACCTGCAAAACAAGCAAAGCCGAACAAACCCAATCCCATCATAAAACTCCAGGGAGGGCTCGCCATGAAGCGGAAGGACGGTAGGCCCCGTCCGGGCGCTGTCCTAGACTTGGGGCATGTGCCGGAACATCAAGCCCCTGTTCAACTTCGCGCCGCCCGCCACCGATGACGACATCCGCGCGGCGGCGCTCCAGTTCGTCCGGAAGATCGCCGGCACGCGCAAGCCGTCCAAGCAGAACACCGACGCCTTCGACGTCGCCGTCGAGGAGATCTACCAGAACTCCAAGCGCATGCTCGACGGGCTGGTGGCCACCACCCCACCCCGGGACCGGGCGAAGTTCGAGGCCCTCAAGAAGCTGCGCTTCAAGAGGGCCGAACCCCGCTGAGGCCCGGGGGGAGGCTCAGGGCACCTGCGACTGGAGCGCCGTCCAGCGCGTGCGCACCCACTGCCGCAGGTACTCCACCTCCTGGGCGTGGGTGTTGAAGTCCTGGCGCAGGTGCCACTCCGGGAAGTTGGGATGCCCGATGGTCTCCGGCTTCGCGAAGGCCTGGTACTCGGCGGCCCAGCGCGCCTCCTCTCGCTGCGCGTTGGGGCCCAGCTCCTTCACGTACCCGTCGATGAGCGCCTGCACCGTGGCCTCGCTCACTTCGTTCTTCAGCACCTGGCGGTAACGCTCGCGCATCGGGGTGGCGATGGCGGGCTCATCCAGCATCTTCTTGAAGAGCAGGTTGTCGCCCGCGTACGTGGGCCGCGCCGTGGGGCTGCTGCGCGTGGTGTCGAAGTTCTGCCCGAAGCTCGCATCCAGGTCCCAGGGGATGAAGCGCCACGGGCCGCCCGTCTTCGGATCAAACGCGTGGTAGGCGTTCTTCGCCTGCGAGTCATTGCCCAGGATGAGCGTGTTGAAGATCCACCAGTTCTCGTAGTCACGCGCCTTGAGCTTCGTGCCGAAGTCCTGGCGGAAGGCCTCTGGGCTCGCGTCCGCGACCCAGGCGACGAAGGCATCCAGCGTGTCGAACGCGTGGGCCTGGCCCTCCTCCGGAGTGCCGTCCTCCTTCTCGAAGCCCTCGTGGAGGTTCGCCTTCGGCGCGCCGTTGCGCCGCAGGCGGGAGAAGTTGGCGTCCGCGTCCACGGCCTTGAAGAGGTCCGAGTCCTTCTCCAGGCCGTTGAACCCCATCAGGCGCTTGTCCACGTGATCCGCCGCCGTGTAGAGGCCCCGGTATTCGTTGTTCGCGTACACCACCACGCTGAAGGTGCGGATGCGCACGGCGTCCGGCGCCAGCTTGTTCCACAGGTCGAACGCCAACCGCGAGCGCAGGTACGAGTTGTCGTTGAACGGGGTGATCAACACCACGCGCTTGCGGTCCTTGAAGCCGTCGCCGAAGACGGGCTCCGAGAACAGGTCGTCCTCCGCGAACTTGAACGTCAGGCTGCGCTTGGGGAACACGCTGGACGTGGCCCCGCGGTACTTCGCCTCCATCGTGAAGCGGTGGCCCCGGTAGACGACCTCCGCGGGGCGGTAGAACCCGGCGGTGAGGCCCACCTCCTTGTCGAAGAACAGGTGTACGACGGGCAACCCGTACTCCTCCGTGTACGTAACGGGATCGACGATGGGGACCTTGCCCGGCGCCGCGTCGTTGTTCGCCACGCCCACCTTCAGCGTGCCCGTCTCCCCGGTGGTCTTCTCCTCCAGCGCGAGCATCCACACCGCGCCCTGGTTGAGCGCGGGCGTCCAGCGCAGCGTGGCGGTGGACTCGTCGAAGGTGGCGCCCGCGGGCAGGTTCTTCACCTCGAAGCGCAGCGTGGGCCCGGTGAGGTTCGTCCCGCAGCGCACCTGCGCGGTGAGGGGCTCGCCCTCCAGCACCCAGCGCGTGTCGCCCGCGGTGGGCGCGCACACCTGCGGCGCCGTGCCCGCGTCCGGCTGCGTGCCCGCGTCCGGCTGCGCTCCCGCATCCGTGCCGCCCTGCCCCGTGCCTGCGTCGGGCGTCTCCTGGAGCCCCGCGTCGGGCCCTCCGTTGCCGCCCGGGTTGTTCGGAACGTCGGGGTCGGCCCCCGGCGGAGGCACGGTGTCACCGCCGCCGCACGCCACCATCCCCAGGCACAGCACGCCCGCCAGTCCCCGCCTCCACCATCGCGTTGCTCGCACCGAGACACGCCCCCCTTGGGTCCACGGCCGCCATCAGGCCGTGGGGCAAAGGGGTAGGCATCACGGGCGCGCGGGACACCTCTGCCGGGCAGGAAGGTGTCCGGGGGCGGACAGCGCGGCCATCAGTAGGACGCGATCAGGCCCACGTGCAGGCTGGAGTACGTCTCCTCCGCGACGCCGCCATTCGTCCACCCGGTGCGCGTGCCGGCGCCGGTGAAGCGGTCGCGGAAGTGCGCCAGGCGGAAGGCCACGTCGTAGCCCAGGGGGCCCCAGATATCTCCCGACACACCCAGCTCCGCGCACCAGCCGAAGCTGTCCACGGACGTGCCGAAGTCGGTGATCTCCTGCGCCCGGCGTCCACCGTCCGCCTCCGGCGAGTGACCCGGCCTGGGCGACAGCAGCAACCCACCGGACGCATCCAGGCGCACCGAGCTGAACAGCGGCACCGACAGGTCCACCGCCACCGCCGGGTAGACGCGGTGCGTGCCGGACAACGGGGTGTCCTCCGCCGCGTCCACGTCGAACGCGCGCGTCTGCAGGCCGGCCCGGGCCCCCACATAGCCCTGCTGGGGCCGCGTGGTGCCGAAGCGGAAGTAGAAGCGGTAGAGCGCCTGCGCCGTGAAGGCGGTGTCGGTGGCCGTCGCCTCGCGGGCCGGCGTCTGGCCCCCGTCCCCCGTGAGCGTCACGTCCGACGAGGAGTACCCCTGCTGCACGCCCAACCGCAGCCCCAGCCCGCGCAGCACCGACGTCTCGCGGTGCGCCAGGGGGAGCGCCTCCAGCTCCAGCGCGAAGCCCAGGTACGGCTTCGTCGAGGAGAAGTCGGACGTGTCGCCCACCTGATCCTCCTCGGGGAGCCGCTCGAACGCGCCACACCCGTCCACGCCGGGCCGCGCGCAGTAGCGCCGCCACGTCGCCGTCAGGGCCAGGTTCAGCCGCACCCAGGTGGGGGCGCCCAACTCCGGTGGGGCGGACTTCTTCCCGTTGCCCGGCCCCGCGAACAGCTGGAGCGACAGCCTGGACGGGGTCTCACGCAGGCCGTGGAAGGAGGCCGGGGCCAGGGGTTCCGAGGCCGCGGCCGCCACGGCGGGCGACGCAAGGGCTCCGACGAGGGCCAGGGTCCACAGCAGCCCCGAAGGGACCCTCGCACATCCGGTGGTCGTCATGCGTCGGGCAGGTTCACCCAGCCCGACGGCGAAGTCCAGGCTCGGCACCGCGGGGTCAGGCGTTCATCGCATGGCCCACGCTCGCGGTGACCGCCGAGGGGGGCACGGACATGGACGGCGAGGAGTCCTCCTGCACCACCGGCATCGTCTGCGCCTCCGGGGCCCGACCCAGGAAGTCACGGCGGTAGATGCGCACCATGGCCATGAAGATGGAGGCGATGAGCGGCCCCACCAGCAGGCCCATCATCCCGAACACCGCCAGCCCGCCGAACATGGAGAGGAAGACGAGCAGCGGGTGCAGCGCCATGCGCGAGCCGCACAGCCGGGGACGGATGATGTTGTCGATGCTACCCACCAGGAACGTGCCCCAGGCGAGCAGGAACACGCCCTCGTTCACCCGGTTCGCCGCGATGAGGATGACCCCGATGGGCCCCCACACCAGGGCCGTGCCGCCCACGGGCACCAGCGCCACCAGCACCATGGCCGCGCCCCAGACGCCCGCGTGCGGCACCCCGGCGAGCAGCAGGCCCACGAAGCCCACCGCGCCCTGCAACAGCGCGGTGAGGGTGTTGCCGTAGATGATGGCGTATGCGACGTCGGTGAACTCGTGCGAGAAGGCGTCGAAGTAGCGGCGCTCCAGCGGGAGGAGCTTCGCGACCTCGTTCACCAGCCGGCGACCGTCCAGGAAGAAGTAGTACATGGCCACCGTCATCAGGAACATGTTGACGAGCAGCTCCGTGCCCGCGCCCACCACGTCCGCGAGCAGCCCCGCGCCGCCCGACACGGCGGTCATCAGCAGGCGCTCCGTCTCCGAGCTCTCCGGGTCGAAGCGCACGTAGCGGCTGAGGCCCCGGGGCAGGTTCGCCAGGAAGTGGTGGCGCAGGTCCACCTGATCCAGCAGGTCCTGGGCCTGGCCCACGAACAGGAGGACTTCCCGGGCCACCATCCAGCCCACGAGCGCCAGGGGCGCCAGGAGCAGGAGGAACACCGCCAGGGTGGACAGACCGGCCGCCAGGGACTTGCGACCCCGGAGCCGCTGGCTCAAGGAGTCCTGGATGGGCATGAACAGGACGACCAGGAAGCCGCCCAGCAACACCGGCATCATGAACGGCAGCAAGATGCGTGAAAACAGAATCAGCGCGATGGCGAAGAGCCCCGCGAAGATGAAATTCGACCACCGCTTCGTATCGCCCGCCGTCACCGACCCACCCCGTCCCCCAGAACGACTGCACGCAACCTAGGAACGGCATTTCCATCCAGGAAGCCCGCCTGCCCCACTCGGAGATTCCCACCCATGAATTCTGGACGTTTCATCCCCCTGGCGGCCGTCACGACGGCCCTCGTCTCCAGCACCGTCCTCCTGCTCGCCCCCGCCTGCGGCGACGGCGGCGCGGTGCCGGACTGTGGAGAGGAGTGCGCGCCCGTGGAGGGCCTCTACCCCCTGGCCTTCCAGGGTGACGCGGGCCTTCCGCCCGAGTGCGTCAACCTGGATGTGCCCCCCCTGCCCCAGGGCCAGGCGCTGACGCTCGTGCGCGACGGGGGGACCCTCACCGGGACGCTGGACGGGGTGGCCTTCAAGGGTCAGGTGTACGCCACGGGCGACTTGAGCCTCAAGGCCACGCCCCTGCCCCGCGCGGATGGGGGGCTGACCACCTTCCTGAGCCTGACCGCGTCCTTCACCGGGGGGCCGGCGGACAGCGGGGTCGATGGCGGAATCAGTGGAAGGCTGTCGGGGAACTTCACCGGCAACTACTCGCGGCTGGACGGAAACACCAGCCAGCGTTGCTTCGTCACCCGCCCCTTCACGGCGACCCGGCGGTGAGCCAGGGCCGCCGGGAGCGGCGCCGGGGCGGGAACTACTTCTTCTTGCCTTCGGCGGCGGCGGCCTTCGCAGCCAGCTTCTGCTTCTTGACCCGCTTCTTGTGGTGCTGACGGATCTTCATCTGCACGCGGCGGTGCTTGCTCTTGCTGTTGGCCATGTAAGTGGCTCCTGGTCTCCGGAATGGAGCAAAGGGGGGTCTACCTATCAGAACCCGACGGGCTCCCGGAAGAGGAACCCTCGGGATCGTCGGAACCGGGGGGCTCGTTGGGGG
>NZ_RAWG01000101.1 GCF_003611735.1 Corallococcus sicarius
CTCCCAGCCCGCCCGCTGCCAGCGCGCGAAGTCCGCCGGCTGGAGCGGCAGCGGCGGCAGCGTCACCGGCGCGCCTCCCGTGGCCGCGAGGTAGAGCGCCGTCAGCTCGCGCTCCATCACCCCCAGCGACCAGCCGTCACAGATGATGTGGTGCAGCGTGACGAGCAGCGCGTGCTCCCCCTCGCCCACGCGGACCAGCGTCGCGCGCAGGAGCGGCCCTTGGGTCAGGTCGAACGGGAAGCGCACCTCCGCCTCCGCGCGCCGCGTGAGTTCGGCCCGCGACGCCACGCGCTCCCGCCGCAGCGGTACGTCCAGCACCGGCGCGATGCGCTGCACCGGCTGCTCCTGATGCTCCACGAACGTGGTGCGCAGGGCTTCGTGACGCTGCACGAGCACCCGGAGGCTCCGCTCCAGCGCATCTGCGTCCAGCGGCCCCGTCCAGCGCGTGAACCAGGGCAGGTTGTAGGAGAAGCCGCCTGGATCCAACCGGGTGAGGAACCACAGCCGCGCCTGCGCGAAGGACAGCGGCAGCGCCCCGTCGCGCGGGCCGGGCACGAGCGGCAGCTCCCGCGTCGCCCCGTCCGGATGCAGCGTGCCCAGGTGCGCCGCCAGCTCCTCCACGGTGGGGTGCTCGAACAGCGCGCGGACGGGCAGCTCCACCCGCAGCCGCTCGCGCAGTCGCGACGTCACCTGGGTCGCCAGCAGGGAGTGTCCGCCCCGCTCGAAGAAGTGGTCGTGCGCGCCCACGCGCGACAGCTTCAGCAGCGCGGCGAAGACGCCCGCCACCTCCGTCTCCAGCGGCGTGCGCGGGGCCACGAAGTCCCGGGCCGCGTCCTCGCCGTCTCCCGGGACGGGGAGGGCGCGCCGGTCCAGCTTGCCGCTGGGCGTGAGGGGAAAGGCCTCCAGCAACACGAAGGCCGCGGGCACCATGTATTCGGGCAGCCGGTCGCGGAGCGTCTCCTTGAGGTCGCCCGCCTCCACCCCGGACTCCGGCTGCGGCACCACGTAGGCCACCAGGTGCTTGCCCCGGGCCTCGTCCTCGCGCGCCACCACCGCGACGTCCTTCACGCCCGGCAGCCTCGCCACCGCCGCCTCCACCTCCGGCAGCTCGATGCGGTAGCCGCGGATCTTCACCTGCGCGTCGCGCCGACCCAGGAACTCCATCTCGCCCGTGGGCAGGTGCCGCGCGAAGTCGCCGGAGCGGTACATCCGCGCGCCCGGATGCGGGCTCAGCGGATCCGGGATGAAGCGCTCCGCCGTCAGGTCCGGCCGGTGCAGGTAGCCCCGTGCCAGTCCCGCGCCGCCGATGTACAGCTCGCCCGCCACCCCGACGGGCACCGGCTCCAGCCGCGCGTCCAGCAGGTACACCCGCGCGTTGGTGATGGTGCGCCCGATGGGCGGCAGGTCCGGCCACGCGTCCGGGTTGCCCTTCATCATGTGGGCCGCGGCCGCGTGCGTCTCCGTGGGGCCGTAGTGGTTGTCCAGCACGCAGCCGTCCAGCGCGTGGAGCAGCCGGCGCAGCGCGGGCGTCATCCGCAGCTGCTCGCCCGCGGTGACGATTTCGCGCAGCGTGTCGGGGCGCAGCCCTTCCGCCTCCGCCACCTCCGCCAGGTGCTGGAGCGCCACGAAGGGCAGGAAGATGCGCTCCACGCGCTGCTCCCGCATCCGGGTGAGCAGCGCGCGAGCGTCCCGGCGCAGGTCATCCGGCACGAGCACCAGCTCTCCGCCCGCGGCGAACGTCGGCATCATCTCCTGGAAGCACACGTCGAAGCTCAGCGCGGAGAACTGGAGCGTGCGACCCGTTGGCACGGTGGAGCGGCGCACCTGCCACTGGATGAGGTTGAACAGCGGGCGGTGCGGCATCGCCACGCCCTTGGGCACGCCCGTGGAGCCGGAGGTGAAGATGACGTAGGCCAGCGTGTCCGGCCCGCCCACCGGCTCCGGCGCCGTGTCCGGCGTGCCCGGGTCGTCCTCCAGGAACAGCGGCGCCGCCCCGCTGTCGGGCAGGCCCGCCATCAGGTGCCGCTGGGTGACGAGCACCTTCGCGCGTGACGCGTGGAGCATCAGCGCCAGCCGCTCCGGCGGATAGGCCGGATCCAACGGGCAGTAGGCCGCGCCCGACTTGAGGATGCCCAGCACGCCCACCGCCAGCTCCAGCGAACGGTCCACGCACAGCCCCACCGCGGTGTCCGGCGTCACGCCGCGCTTTCGCAGCGCATGGGCGATGCGGTTGGCCCGCCGCTCCAACTCCGCGTACGTGAGGTGCGCGTCACCGAAGCGCACGGCGACAGCGTCCGGGCTCTTGCGCACGCTGGCCTCGAAGAGGGCCTGCACGCCGTGGAGGACGGGCACGTCCGCCCCGGTGTCGTTCCACGCCACCACCGCGCGCTCCCGCTCCGGGGCCGTCAGCAGCGGAAGCGCGGACACCGGGCACTCCGGCCGGGCGACCGCGCCCTCCAGCAGGCGCGCGTAGTGCGCGGCCATGCGCGCCACCGTCGCCTCGTCGAAGAGGTCGGCGTTGTACTCCCAGCGCGCCTCCATGCCGCCGGGGTCGTCGTAGAGGAAGAGGGTGACGTCGAAGCGCGCCACCCCGGGCTCGAAGTCCACCTCCGCCACGGTGAGGCCGGGCCACTTCAGCGCGCTCCACGGCGCGTTCACGTGCACGAACATCGCCTGGAACAGCGGCGAGCGGCTGGGGTCCCTCGCGGGCACCAGCGCCTCCACCAGCTGTTCGAAGGGCATGTCCGGATGCGCGTACGCGCCCAGGCACACCTCGCGCACCCGGCCCAGCAGCGCGAGGAAGGTCGGGTCGCCGGAGGTGTCCAGCCGCAGCGCCAGCGTGTTGGCGAAGAAGCCGATGAGCCGCTCCACCTCGCGGCGCCCGCGCCCCGCCACGGGCGTGCCCACCACCAGGTCCTCCTGCCCCGTGTAGCGGGACAGCAGCACCTGGAACGCCGCCAGCAGCGCCATGTACGGCGTGACGGCCGCCTTGCGGCTCAGCTCCCGGAGGCCCTGGGCCAGGGCCTGCGCCATGGGCAGGCGGTACACCGCGCCCCGGAACGTCTGCCGGGGAGGGCGGGGCCGGTCCGTGGGCAGCTCCAGCGCGGGCGGCGCTCCGGCCAGCCGCTCCGTCCACCACGCGCGCTCCGCCTCCAGCGGCGGGCCCTGCAGCGTCTGCCGCTGCCAGTGCGCGAAGTCCGCGTACTGCGCCGGAAGCTCCGGCACGCGGGGCGGCTCACCGCGCGTGAAGGCCGTGTAGAGCGCGCCCAGCTCCGTCGCCAGCCAGGCCAGCGACACCGCGTCACACACGATGTGGTGTGTGACGAAGAGCAGCGCGTGCTCCTGCGCCGACAGCCGCACCAGCGTCGTCCGCACGAGCGGGCCTCGCGTCAGGTCGAACGGCGTCCGGGCCTCCGCCTCCGCGCGCTCGCGCAGGGCCTGCTCACGGGCGTCCGGGGCCTGCCCGGACAGGTCCTCCAGGCGCAGCGGGAACGCCGCGGCCTCCGGCGCGGAGATGCGCTGCACCGGCTGGCCGTCCACGGACTCGAAGGTGGTGCGCAGCGCTTCGTGCCTCGCCACCACGGCCTGGAGCGCGTGCTCCAGCGCGGCCCCGTCCAGCGTCCCCGTGAGCCGCACGAAGAAGTGGACGTTGTACGTCGCGGTGAGCCCCTCCCACTGCGCCAGGAACCACAGGCGCTGCTGCATGAAGGACAGGGGCAGCGCTCCCGTCCTGGGCACGAGGGGCAGCGGGGTGCGCTTGCGCCCGGGAGCAACCGGAGAGGAGGTCGTCATCGTGTGGCTCCCTTAGACTTCGAAGGCGGCGAAGCCACGCGACCGCAAGGTGCGCAGCAGGACCGCGAAGACGAAGAACCCCAGGGCCGCGCCCGCCGTCACCAGGCGGAAGCCCAGCCGGTCCGCCAGCGCCCCCTGCAACCAGACGCCCAGCGTGAAGCCGACGAAGAGCAGCATCCCGCTCAGGCTGGCGATGCGCGCCTGCAGCTCACTGCCCACGCGCGCCTGACACAGCGTGGCCAGCCCCGTGAGCGACAGCATGTACAGCGCGCCCAGCCCCAGCACCGCCACCGCCGCGTACGGCAGCGACGGCGACAGCCAGTACGCCGCCGCCATGGGACCGATGAGCAACACCGTCAGCTCCAACAGCCGCCCACGCCCCAGCTTGTCCGCCAGCGTGCCCGCCGCCAGCGCCGCCAGGAGCGACCCCACCCCCTGCGCGGTGACGAGCACCGACGTCGCGCCCGCGTCCTGTTGGAACACCTGGATGGCCAGCACCGGCGCCAGCGCCGTGAAGGGCGCGATGCAGACGGCGATGGCCAGCGTGCCGCCCAGCGCCAGCGTCAGCCCTTCGTCCGCCCGCGCCACCTTGAAGCCCTGCACGATGCCCGCCCACAGGCCGCCGAAGTCCGCGGGCTTCCCCGCCGCCGTGGCCCGCACCTGCGTGAGCGACAGCAGCACCGCGCCAAACGACAGCGCATTGAGCAGCAGCGCCCACGCGATGTCCGCGTGAGCAATCACCAGCGCCCCCAGCGCGGGCCCGCAGATGCGCCCCAGGTTGTTCTGCGCGGAGTGGAGGCTGAACGCGCTGTGCAGGTCCTCCTTCGGCACCGACACCGCGATCATCGCGGAGAACGCGGGCGTGAAGAGCGTCACCGCGCAGCCATTGAGGAACGACAGCAGCGCCACCCACCGCACCGTGAGCTGCCCGCTGAAGGCCAGCGCCGCCAGCGTCCCCGCGAGCACCATCTGCACCAGCGCCCCCAGGCCAATCGCGCGGCGCCTGTCGAAGCGATCTCCCAGCGCGCCTCCCAGCGGCGACAACACGATGGCCGGCAGGAACGTCAGCGCCGCCACGCCCCCCGTCCACTCCGCCCGGCCCGTCACCTTCGTGACGTACACGCCCAGCGCCAGCACCTCCATCCACGTGCCGATGTTCGACAGCGCCGCCCCGCCCCAGAGGAAGGCGAAGTCGCGGTGCTTCAGCGCGCGAAACGACGACAGGCGGGACAGGCGGGGCGTGGACACACCCTGCTTTCTAATTCACCAGGAGCGCCGGGTCTTCGCGGAGTTCCATCCTGGAAGGGCTGGATGGAATTCCGGTGGAATCGTGCAGTGCTGTTTCAGCTCCCCTTCAGCTCCGGCGCGGCAGCCGGAGGATGAAGGTGGAGCCTTCACCCAGGGTGGAGCGGGCGGAGAGCGAGCCACCGTGCAGGCGGGCGAGCGCCGCGGCGATGAAGAGGCCCAGGCCGTGCCCGCGTCCCCGGTCCGCGTCCGCGCGCTGGAAGCGCTCGAAGATGTGGGGCAGGGCGTTGGCGGGGATGCCCACGCCGTGGTCGCGCACGTGGATGAGGACGAGGCCCGGGTTGAGCGTCACGCCGACCTCGATGCGCCGGGACTCGCCGCTGTACTTCACCGCGTTGGACAGCAGGTTGTTGAGCACCTGGCGCACGCGCTCGGCGTCCAGCAGCAGGGGCTCCATGGGCTCGCCCAGGTCCAGGTGGAAGTCCATCTCCGGCTGCATCTCCCGCCAGTCGTGGATGAGGTCCTGGAGGAAGGGGCCCAGCTCCTTGAGCTCCTGCTTCAGCTCCAGCTTCCCGTCCGCCAGCCGCGAGGCGTCCAGGATGGAGGTGACCAGGCCGTTCATCCGGTCCAACTGGCGCAGGATGGCCTCCGCGGAGCGGCGCTCGTCCTCGGCGCCGCGCTTGTGCACCTTGCGCAAGAGCAGCTGGGTGTTGAGCCGCGCGGAGGAGAGCGGCGTCTTCAGCTCGTGCGCCACCCAGTTGAGCATCTCCTCGCGCGCGAGGCTCACCGCGGTGGCGGACTCGCGCGCCGCCTGCGGGGACTCATGGCGGGGCGCCGTGCGGCTCTGGAGCGCGGTGCTGACGGCCTGCTCGAAGGTGGAGAGGTCCACGGGCTTCGCCAGGAACGTCTGGGCCGCCTCACGCCCGGACGGACGGGCCGCGCTCAAGAGCAGGAAGGGCACCTCCGCCAGGACGGGCTCCGAGCGCATCGCGTGCAAGAGCTGCATGCCGGTGCGCCGGGGCATCATGTGGTCGCTGACCACCAGGTCCGGCGGCTCCGTGCGCGCCAGGAGCAGGGCCTCCTCGCCGTTGTGCGCCCGCACCACGCGGTGGCCCAGGTCCTCCACCACCTCGGAGAAGACCTCCAGGAGCGCCTCTTCATCCTCCGCGATGAGGACGAGGCTCATTCGTGGCTTCCTCCAATGGTGCTGCCAATGGGGCGCGCCTGCCCCGTCAGCAGGCCCGCGGCGGAGCGCAGCGGGGGAAGCACCTTGACGCCGGTGTCGTTGATCTGGAACTCCCGCAGGTCGGGGGTGTACTTGCTGTCGCGCATCTTGAGCACGGACAGGATGCGGTGCATCTGGCCGTGCAGCTCCACGTAGCGCAAGAGCAGCAGGTTCTCTCCCAGGATGGCCACCGGCGCGTCGCTGAAGTCCAGCTCCGTGCCGACGATCTTGGGCACCTCGCGGGTGAAGACGGAGGTGACGCCCCGCATCCTCAGCCGCAGCGCCAGCGACGCGAGGAACGTCCTGCGCCGCATGGGGTCCAGGATGGACAGCTCCAGGTCGTAGAGCCCGTCGAGCACCAGCCGCTTCACCCCCAGCGTCTCCACCTTGCGCAGGAGGTCCCGCACGAGCACGTCCGCCTCCACCTCCGTGGGGGTCAGGTGCTCGAGCATCAGCATCCCGCCGCCCAGCAGGGACGCCACGTCCAGCCCCACGCGCTTCGCGCGCGCCATCAGCATGGCGGGCGAGTCGAAGAAGGACATGTAGAGGGACTTCTCCCCCTTGCGCGCGCCCTCCGCCGCGAAGTGCGCGGCGAGCAGCGTCTTGCCAATGCCCATGCTGCCCGCGAGCATCGTGGTGCTCAGCTCCGGCAGTCCCCCGAACATCAGCCCGTCCAGCTCCGGCAGGCCGAAGCCCTTGCGCGCGAGCGTGGGCGGCTCGTCGCGGAAGTCCAGCGGCGTGGCCTCCAGGCGCGGCACGAACTCCACGCCCGTCTCGTTGATGAGCATGGTGTGTTCGCCCACCAGGTGATTGCGGCCGCGCAGCTTCACCACCTCCACCCGGCGCACCCGGCGCGAGCCGTGCGACATGACGGACAGCGACACGATGCCGTCCACCGTGGTGGCTTCCGGCAGCGCCATCAGCCGCTCCAGCGGGTACTCCGTGGTGAACATGCCGACGCAGTTGACGGCCGAAAGGCCGATGCCCAGCTCGTAGAGGAACTCGCGCAGCCGCGCTTCATCCAGCCAGAGGTCCCGGATGGAGCGCAGCCCGTCAATGAACAGCAGGCCCGCGCCGCGCTCGCGCACCGTCTGGAGCAACAGGTCGCGCGCCTCCTTGGGCCCCCGCTTGAGCGCGGAGTAGGCGCTGATGACGAAGAGCTTCTCCCCCAGCAGCTCCGGCTTGAAGAAGGAGAAGCCCGACAGGGCCCCCATCAGCTTGTCGTGGGGCTCCGAGGTTACGGTGGCCATCACCACGGGGATGCCGCGCGCCGCGGCCTCGAAGGCCACCTGGCTGCACAGCACCGTCTTCCCGCACCCGGGCGTCCCGGTGACGATGAGGGCCTGGCGCTCGGGGATGCCTCCGCCCAGGAGCGCGTCGAAGCTGGGGATGCCGCTTGGGAAGAGCGGCGATTTGCTGCTTTGCATTCCAGGTCCGTCAGCGGCGGGGAGCTACACGCGAGGCTCTGCCGCTCGAAAGCGCGCGCCGGGACGGAAGGTAAGCAGCGCGGATGACACATGCCCGAGGTGTGACGCCGTTTCTGGGGCATAGCCGACGCTTTGTCGGGCGGCCAGCGTCGTAACGGGGGGGGTGGGAGATCAGCCGTCCGGTGAACACCTTGGATATCCAGCCGGGCGACCGGGCGTCAGCGCGGCAGCGGGCGGGGACCGCCGGCGGGGGGGCTCCGGGCCAGGTACAGCGCCACCGCGAGCCCCACGACGCACACCGCCGTGACGTAGTGCGCGGGCGCGAGCGTGCTCTCCTTCAGCGCGAGCGTGACGACCAGCGGCGTGAGGCCGCCGAACAGCGCGTAGGCCACGTTGTAGGAGAAGGAGATGCCGGAGAAGCGCACCGCGGGCGGGAAGGCGTGCACCATCACCGCGGGCACCACCCCGACGACGCCCACGCAGAAGCCCACCAGCGCGTAGAGGGGCACCAGGTGCTGGGGGGCGCTGGCGACGCCCCGGTAGAAGAGCTGCACGCTGACGAGCAGCGCGAGCGTGCCCAGCGCCAGGGCCTTCGCGGGCCCCAGCCGGTCCGCGAGGATGCCAAAGCAGACACAGCCCACGGTGAGCGTGAGCGTGGCGACGCTGTTGGCCGCGAGCGCCTGGGCGGCGGGGATGGCGTGCAGCTTCTGCATCAGCGTGGGCGTCATCAGGATGACCACCACGATGCCGGCGGTGAGCACCCAGGTGAGCAGCATGGAGACGGCGACGGCGGGCGCGTGCCCCTTGAGCGCGGCCTTGAGCGGCAGCTCCCGCACGAGCGCGTGGCGCTGGCGCATCTCCTCGAAGACGGGCGTCTCCTGGAGCCAGCGGCGCAGGAACACGGCGAAGAAGCCGAACACGCCGCCCACCACGAAGGGCGTGCGCCAGCCGTAGGCCAGCACCTGCTCGGGCGTGAAGACGGTGTTGACGGCGGTGGCCACCAGCGAGCCCAGGAGGATGCCCAGCGTGAGGCCGGAGGTGAGCGTGCCGCACGCCAGGCCCACCCGCCGCTCGGGCACGTGCTCGGAGACGAAGACCCAGGCACCCGGCACCTCGCCGCCCACCGCCGCGCCCTGCAAGAGCCGCAGGAAGAGCAGCGCCAGCGGGGCCACGTACCCGGCGGTGGCGTACGTGGGCAGGAGGCCCATCAAGAGCGTGGGCACCGACATCAGGAACACGCTCAGCGTGAACATCCGCTTGCGGCCCGTGCGGTCCCCGAAGTGCGCCATCACGATGCCGCCCAGGGGCCGCGCGAGGTACCCCGCGGCGAACACCCCGAACGTCTGCAGCTGACGCAGCCAGTCCGCCGTCTCTGGCGGGAAGAACAGCCGGCCCATCACCTCGGTGAAGAACACGAAGATGATGAAGTCGTAGAACTCGAGCGCGCCCCCCAACGCCGCGAGCCCCAACGTGCGGACGTCCCGCGCGGACAGGGGGCGGGGAGGAGCGGAAGCGGAGAGGGCGTCGGAGGGGGAGGTCGCCATGCGTGGGCCCGGGAGGATACGCCGGGACGCCCGAGGCCCGCGCTGGAGCCCATCTGTCACGTCGTTGATGGGAACTCACGGAAAGCCCTGTTGACAGAGAGCCTGAATCTTGTGTGGAAACCGGGGTGCCACTATCTTCCCGGCCTTTCAAGTTCCGTCCTGGGAGTACGATTTGGACAGGGTTGATAAGGTGACGCCGCCGCCGGTCGCGCCTGGACCCGAGGTCCGCTTCGGGAAGTACCGCATGGTCCAGCAGCTCGCTTCGGGCGGGATGGCGCACATCTTCCTGGCGACGCTGGACGGCCCGGACGGCTTTTCGAAGCCGTGCGTCATCAAGCGCATCCTCCCGGAGTACGCGAACCTGGAGCCCTTCAGCCGCATGTTCGCGGACGAGGCGAAGGTGGCGGCGCTGCTGACGCACCCGAACATCGTGCAGGTGTTCGACTTCGGGAAGATCGACGGGCAGTACTACCTGGCGATGGAGTGGATCCAAGGCCAGTCGCTGGACCGCATGATGCGGCACGCGGCGAAGGCGGCCATCCCCCTGGGGGCGCGGGTGACGCTGGAGGTGGGGATCGCGATGGCGGACGCGCTGTCGTACGCGCACGCGAAGACGCTGTCGGACGGCACGCCCTTGAAGCTGGTGCACCGGGACATCACGCCGGGCAACGTGCTGGTGTCGCGCGACGGCATCGTGAAGCTGGCGGACTTCGGCATCGTGAAGAGCTCCGTGAACCTGGAGCGCACGATGGCCGGGGTGGTGAAGGGCAAGTACGCGTACATGTCCCCGGAGCAGATCACCAACCGGCCGTTGGATCACCGCTCGGACCTGTATTCGCTGGGCATCGTCCTCTACGAGGCATCCACGGGGCGGCGGCTGTTCAAGCGCGACACGATGGAGGCCACCATCCTGGCCACCTCGCAGGGGGACGTGCCCCCGCCGTCGCAGGTGTCGCCGGGCTTCGATCCGGAGCTGGAGCGCATCCTCCTGAAGCTGCTCGCGAAGGATCCGGAGGCGCGCTACCAGACGGCGCGCGAGCTGCGCGACGACCTGGAGCACTACCGCTCCGCGCAGCACTGGACGTCCGGAGGCCGGGAGCTGGCGACGCTGATGGCCACGCTCTTCCCGCCGGATGCGAAGGGCCGGGTGGCGACGGCGGTGGCCGTGCCGGGGTCCCAGCCGGGCTCGACGCGCACGCCCATGGGGGACCCGGGCGAGCACGGCGAAGGGCTCGAACCTGTCGAATCCAGCGCGCGGATCGTCACCGGGCTGCTGCCCCGGAGCGCGGGGTCCGGAAGCGTCGTGCCCGTGGAAGAGGCGGACGGGGCCGGGGCGTTCCCCTGGGGGCTCGCGGCGGCGGCGGGCGTCGCCGCGGTGGGCAGCGCGCTGTTCTGGCTGTTCGCGGCGTGAAGGGTCCGGGGCGCACCGTGTCGTGGGAAGCGGGACAACGAACGTGAAGAATCAGAAGACCTGGGTTGCCGTCATCCTGTTGGGCACGGTGGCCGTGAACACGGGGGCGTACCTGGTGGTGCGCTCCCGCCGTGCCGCGCAGGCCCCCGCGCCGTCCTCTCCCGTGGTGGCGAGGGTCACGCCGCCCACGTCTCCCGTCGCGGCCCCGCCCACGGACGACGCGAACGAGGGGCTCGCGAGGGCCCTGCGCGCGTCGGGGCTCGCCGCGCTGGAGGACCGCGACTACGACAAGGCGGTGAAGGAGTTCACCGAGGCGCTCAACCTGCGACGGGAGGACAACGGCGACCTGGTGCGGTTGTTGGACATCGCCACCGGCCTGCGCTCGCGCGAGCAGTCGCGCACCGCCGCGGTGTCCACCCCGCGTGAGCCTTCCACTTCGCGGACCCCGCCCCGCACCCGCGCCGCGAAGCTCGCCGCCGCGCGCGCCCAGGCCCGGGAGACGCAAGAGAAGCCGGACGGCGCGCAGGATGCGGCGCACGGGGGCCTGCTGCTGGTGACGTCCACGCCGCCGGGGCTGGTGGTGAAGGTGGATGGCAAGGCGGTGGACCTGACGCCCGCGCGCGTGCCGGTGTCCGCGGGGTCGCACCGCGTGGTGCTCGCGCAGGGGGATCGCCACCTGTTCGAGGAGACGGTGCAGGTGGAGGAAGACGGGGTGCGCTCGCTCAACCGCGACCTCACCGTCGAACTGACGCCCACCGCGCCCCTCGCGAACGCGCCGGCCCCGGCAGCGGAGTCCCGCGGGGTGTCCGCGGCAGGGGCGTCCCCGGCGGCCCGGCCCCAGCCCCCTTCCCCGTCCCCAGACGCCACGCCGCCGCCGGAGCCGTCCGTGGCGAAGGCGGCCGTGGCCCAGGTGGCGCAGCGGGGCGACCTGGAGGTGACGTCGCCCGGGCTCTACGGCGAGGTGTGGATCAACAACCGGCCGTACGGCTTTCCGCCCCTGTCCGCGCAGGCCCTGCCGGCGGGACCGGCGCGCGTGGAGGTCCGCGTCAACGGCGAGGTGAAGCGCCGCATGACGGTGGAAGTGGAGCCGGGCCGCAGCACCCGCGTGCGCGTGCGCTGAAACACTCTCGACATCAGAATTAGACGTGCTGCGCGGAAACCCAGAACTTTCGGATGGCGCGGGGGCCGGTACACTCGCCGGCCCGTCTTTCCGCTGTCGAGAGGTCTGTCGCGTATGGGTTTCACCAGGCGCTGGTGGTTGGGCCGTCGTGTGGGCATGTCGCTGGCGCTGCTGGGCGCGGGGACGGGGTTCGCCCAGGAGGCCCCGCCCGAGGCTCCGGTCGAAGCTCCGGTCGAAGCCGTGCAGACCGAGGCCCTGGCGGATGAGCCGGAGGTCCACAGCCAGGTGGCGTCATTCGCCATCACGAAGCTGCACGACTCCCCGGCGGTCGTCACCGCGGTGACCGCGGAGGAGATCCGCGCGTCCGGCGCGCGCGACCTGATGGACGTGCTCCTGCTGGTGCCGGGCTTCTTCTTCGGCGTGGACGTGCAGGGCACGGTGGGGCCGGGCTTCCGGGGCCTGTGGGGCCAGGAAGGCAAGGTGCTGCTCATCATCGACGGCAAGGAGATGAACGAGCAGCTCTACTCCACGATGCAGTTGGGGCACGAGTTCCCGGTGGAGCTCATCGAGCGCATCGAGGTGGTGCGCGGCCCCGGGTCGGTCATCTACGGCGGCAACGCGGAGCTGGCCGTCATCAACGTCATCACGCGCGGCATCCAGGGCAGCACCGACGTGCTGGCGGTGGGCACCTACGGGCAGTTGTCGCACGGCAACGGCCGGCGCAGCCTCACGCTGTCCGGGCGCAAGGTGTTCGAGAGCGTGCCGGGCCTGAGCGCCTTCGCGTCCGCGTCGCTGGGGCAGGGCCAGCGCAGCGACGCCGTCTTCGAGGACTTCTTCGGCGGCTCCGCGAGCATGAATGGCGCCTCCCGCCTGGACCCCACGGTGATGCAGGCGGGCGTGGGCTACCGCGACCTGCAGTTGAGCCTGCTGTACCAGCGCCAGGACACCACCTCCATTGTGTCGACGGACGAGGTGCTGCCCGCGCCCGCGGACACCGACTTCGAGTCCTTCCACGCCGAGCTGAGCAACCGCTTCCGGCCCACGGACCGCATTGAAATCATCCCCCGGCTGAACCTCACGCTGGGCGAGTCGTACCGGGACTCCGATCCGGACTCGGACTTCTTCTACGACAAGCGCTACCGGCGCCTGCGCGGCCGGGCCCTGGCGCGCTGGGCGGCGTTCGACTTCCTCCAGCTGACAGGCGGCGTGGACCTGGCGTTCGACCAGGGCGAGCTGCGCGGGCCCGCGGGCATCGGCCTTCAGGAGCCGTTCAACGGCGACCAGGACTCCGTCTCCTACCGCAACGTCGCGGGCTTCGTGGAGGCGTACTCGGACAACCCCATCGCCACGGTGGTGGCGGGCGCGCGCTTCGAGGACCACAGCTTCTTTGGCAGCTCGTTCGTGCCCCGGCTGGTGCTGCTCAAGTCCTTCGGGCCGGTGAGCGGCAAGGCCCTCTACAGCCGCGCCTTCCGCGCGCCCGGCATCGAGAACATCTCCCTGGGCGACGACGTCCGGCCGGAGCGCACCACGGTGTTCGAACTGGAGGGCACCGTGCGCCTGGGCGAGGGGCAGACGGTGAGCGCCAACGCGTTCGACGTCGGGGTGACGGACCCCATCATCTACTCCTACGACGCGGACTCCGGTTCGGAGGCGTACCGCAACCTGGGGCGCCTGGGCAGCCGGGGCATCGAGCTGGACTACCGCGTCCGCGGGACGTGGGGCCGCGCGCAGGTGGGCTATTCGTTCTACCGGCCCGCGGGGCGCAACGACGTGGACGACTACCTGGTGCCGGGGGAGTCCGGCGCCTTCACCGGCCTGCCCACGCACAAGGCGACGCTGACGGGCACCGCGAAGGTGCTGCCGTGGTTGTCCGTCAGCCCCACCGCCGTGCTGGTGGGCCAGCGCTTCGCCGTCGGCGCTCCGGACGAGGAGGGCGTGTCGGAGGTCCAGACGCTGTCGCCCCGGCTGCTGCTCAACCTGTTCGTGCGCGCGGAGGACGTGGGCACGAAGGGACTGTCGATTGGCGCGGGCGTCTACAACCTGATGGGCAGCGACTTCCGGGTGGCCCAGCCCTACAACGGCGGCCATGCCCCCCTGCCGGTGTTCACCCGGGAGTTCCTGGTGCGGCTCACCTACCTCTTCGAGCCGGCGTACGACGACGAGTAGCGCAGCGAGCAGACGGGGCGCATCCGACGTTGCGCAAGGGCAGGGCGGGGCGTAGGGAATCGCCCCTGCCATGTCCGAGAACACCCAGCTCCTCGAAGCCGTCCGGAAAGAAGCCAAGCCGGGACTCTGGTCCCGGGGCGTCAGCCTCGCGCGCGATGGGGCCGTGGCGCTCCAGTCGCGCACGGCCTCTGAAATCGAGCTGCGCGTGAAGGTGACGGGCCGGGCGGTGGCCTTCACCGTCGTCCTCTACCCAGGGGACGAGGCGTGGGAGTGCGACTGCCCCAGCCCCGTGGACCCCTGCGAGCACGTGGTCGCGGGAGCCATCTCCCTGGACAAGGCGGAGAAGCAGGACGCTCCGCTGGAGGCGGTGGCGGAGCGCTGGTCGCGCGTGGTGTACCGCTTCACCCGCGTGGAGGGCGGCCTGCAACTGCACCGCGTCCTCGCGCACGCGGACGGCACCGAGGAGCCCCTGGAGGACCTGGTGGGGCGCATCGCGAAGCCCGTCGGCGGTGTCACCTTGCAGGTGGAGCAGGTGGACCTGGTGATGGACCGCCTGCTGGAGCGGCGCACCCGGGGACCGCTGCTGGCGGAGAAGCTGGACGCGCTGCTGCGGGCGCTGGAGCCCGCGCGCAACGTGCTGCTGGACGGGCGTCCGGTGGCGGTGTCCAGCGAGGTGCTGACCCCGCGCGCGAAGGTGGAGGACCGGGGCCAGCAGTGGGTCCTCACCATCTCCGCCGACCCGCGCGTCACGGAGGTGGTGAGCCCCGGCGTCGCGCTGACGTCCGAGTCCCTGGTGCGCCTGGGCGAGACGTCGATGACGGGCGCGTGGCTCCAGCACCTGCCGCTCGTGCGCACCTATTCGCCGGAGCAGCTGGGGGAGCTGTCCGCCAAGGTGCTGCCGGAGCTGGCGCGGCGCATGCCGGTGGACGTGCGGAGCCGGAGGCTGCCGCCGTTGGATCGCGACCTGAAGCCGCGCGTGCTGCTGGAGTTGAACCAGCTCACGCAGGGTCTGTCGGTGCTGCCCACGCTGGTGTACGGCGCGCCGCCGACGGTGCGCATCGACAACGGGCGCATGGTGTACCTGCGCGGCGCGGTGCCGCTGCGCGACGAGGCCGCGGAGCAGCGGCTCATCCACCAACTGCGCGAGGAGCTGAACCTGGTGCCCGGCCGCCGGCTCACGGTGGACGGGCCGGAGATGATGCGCTTCGCGGACAAGCTGCGGAAGTTCCGCGGCGACCTGGGCGGCGACGCGGCGGGCATCGTCAGCCCGGACATGCGCCTCAGGCCGTCCCTGCGCGTGGAGGGCGGCGCGTCCGGGACGGGCGTGCCGGAGGTGCGCTTCACGCTGGAGTTCGATGTGGAGGGCGGCAAGGGCGGCGCGCGCACGGTGGACGCGGCGGCCGTGGTGCGGGCGTGGACCGAGGGGCTGGGGTTGGTGCCGCTGGACGGCGGCGGGTGGGCGCCGCTGCCGCGTGCGTGGCTGGACAAGAACGGGCAGCGCGTCGCGGACCTGCTGGCCGCGCGCCAGTCGGACGGCCGCGTGGCGAACCACGCGCTGCCGGAGCTGACCGCGCTGTGTGAGTCGTTGGATCAGCCGCCGCCGCCGGGGTTGGACAAGCTGGCGCCCATGGTGGAGGGCTTCGAGAAGTTGCCGCCCCCCGTGCTGCCCGCGGAGCTGAACGCCACGCTGCGCGCGTACCAGCAGCAGGGCGTGAGCTGGCTGTCGTTCCTCAAGGGCGCGGGGCTGGGCGGCATCCTCGCGGACGACATGGGCCTGGGAAAGACGCTCCAGACCATCTGCATCCTGGGGCCTCGTTCGCTGGTGGTGTGCCCCACGAGCGTGCTGCCCAACTGGGTGGCGGAGTTGCAGCGCTTCCGGCCGTCCCTGAAGGTCTGCGTCTACCACGGCCCCGGCCGCAAGCTGGACCCCGCGGCGGACATCACGCTCACGACGTACGCGCTCCTGCGCCTGGACGCGGCGACGCTGGGCGCGCCCACGTGGGAGGCGGTGGTGCTGGACGAGGCCCAGGCCATCAAGAACCCGGAGAGCCAGGTGTCGCGCGCGGCGTTCGGGCTCAAGGCGAACCTGCGGCTCGCGCTCAGCGGCACGCCGCTGGAGAACCGGCTGGACGAGCTGTGGAGCCTGATGCACTTCACCAACCCGGGCCTGCTGGGCGGGCGCCGTCAGTTCGAGGAGAAGACGGCGCAGCCCATCGCGGACGGCAAGCCCGGCGCGGCGGAGGGGCTGCGCCGGCGCATCCGGCCGTTCATCCTGCGGCGCCTGAAGCGGGACGTGGCGCCGGAGCTGCCGCCGCGCACGGACTCCGTGATGCACGTGCAGCTGGATGAGCGCGAGCGCTCCGTCTACGACGCGGTGATGGCAGCCACGCGCGCGGAGGTGGTGGCCCTGCTCAACGAGGGCGGCAGCGTGCTCAAGGCGCTGGAGGCCCTGCTGCGGCTGCGGCAGGCGGCCTGCCACTCGGCGCTGGTGCCCGGCCAGCACGCGAAGACGTCGTCCAAGGTGCAGACGCTGGTGGAGGCGCTGGAGACGGCGGTGGCGGAGGGCCACAAGGCGCTGGTGTTCTCGCAGTGGACGTCGCTGTTGGACCTCATCGAGCCGGGGCTCAAGGGCGCGGGCATCGGCTTCGAGCGGCTGGACGGCACGACGACGAACCGGGGCGACGTGACGTCGCGCTTCCAGGGGCCGGACGGCGCGCCGGTGCTGCTCATGTCGCTGAAGGCCGGCGGCACGGGCTTGAACCTCACGGCGGCGGACCACGTGTTCCTGATGGATCCGTGGTGGAACCCGGCCGTGGAGGCGCAGGCGGCGGACCGCGCGCACCGCATCGGACAGGAGCGGCCGGTGATGGTCTACCGGCTGGTGTCCCAGGGCACGGTGGAGGAGAAGATTTTGGGCCTTCAGGAGAAGAAGCGCGCCCTGTTCGAGGCCGCGCTCAGCGAGGCCTCCGGCGCCGCCGCCATCACCCGCGAGGACCTGCTCCAGCTCTTCGCGTGAGGTGGGCCGCCGTCACTTCTCGAACTTCACCGCGAGGGTGCCAGCGTCCGGTTCGGTGAAGCGCAGGACGTCCTCGCCCTCCTGGGTGAGGGCGTCGCGCGCGGGCTTCTTGAGCGGCCCGAAGGGCTTGCACACGAGCGTCGCGCTGGCCTTCTTGCGCTCGGTGGACCACATGCCCGCGACGCGGCCGTCCACCAGGAACACCGGCTGCACGCGCAGGTTGCCGGTGTACATGGCCTTGCGCTGTTCGTCGGTGACGACGCGGGTGCGGTCGGCGTGGGCGAGGATGAGGTTGTCGTAGTCCGGCAGGAAGCGCACCGGGGCGGGCGTGTCCTCCGGGGGACGCGGGGCCTTGGGCACATCAAAGAGGACGCGCTTCTTCTCGTCGCGGAACTCCACCAGCTGCTCGCGCACCTTCTCGAAGGCGGCCTTCAGCGGCTTGAGGCCGGACCACGTCTGCATGTCCGCCACCGTGGCGGGCCCGAAGGCGGCCAGGTAGCGCAGCACCAGCGGCGACGCGTCCTCGTCGGTGTCCAGCGGCTTGCCCAGCCAGGACTCGGCCAGCGTGAAGCCCGCGTTGCCCGGCCAGCCCCAGTCCAGCCCCTCCTCGGGCACCTGGATGAGGGGCAGCAGCATGCGCGCGGCGAAGCCCATGGCCCGCTCGTCGCCGTCCACGTGGTGCTGGAGCAGGTACTCGCGCACCTCCTCGAAGGTGCGGGGCGCTTCGTCGAGGAAGGGCTTCGCGGTGGCGAGCAGCGCGGGCACGTCCAGCGCCGTGGCGCGCTCGCGCAGCACGCTGTGCATCGCGGCGGTGAGCATGGGCCGGTACAGGTCGCGGTAGCGCAGGTAGTCCTTCGCGGACATCAGGTGGATGGTGCCGCGCATCATCGTGCCGCGCACCACGTCCTTCTTGAGCGCGAGCTTCGTGAGCTGCTCGCGCTGGAAGCCCTGGAGGCGCGACCAGAGGGCCAGGTACGGAGGCCGCGCGAGCTGGGCCTGGAGGCCGACGAGGTGCTCCACCGCGCGCGTCGCCGGCAGCTTCTCGCGCGTGAGCAGCAATTGCCGCGCGAGCGTGGCGCGGTTGAGGGCCTGGGAGGACAGCACTTCGGTGGGCATGCGCCCGAGCATAGCCAGGGCGCTTCAGCGCGTGAGGGCCGGAATCACCTTCGCGCCGAACGCTTCAATGAAGGCGTCCTGCTCGCGGTTGACGTTGTGCAGGTACAGCCGCTCGAAGCCCAGGCGCAGGTCCTCGCCCAGCCAGTCCACGTGCTGCTGGAGGCTGCTGGAGACGCGCAAGGGGCCGTCCAGGTCATGCGGCTGCACGACGCTGGCGGCCTGCTGGAACTGCGCGGGCGTGCGCAGGTCGGTGAGGACGGCGTTGGAGAAGATGTTGGACGCCCACTGGTCGTGCGCCCCCTTGCGGGCCCGGTCCTCGTCCGCGTCGTAGGAGAGCTGCACCTTGAGGTACATCGGCTTGCCGTCGCCGCCGCCCCGGCGGAAGGCCTCCACCACCGGGCGCAGCTCGGCCGGGGGGCGCGCGGTGGTGAGCAGGCCGTCCGCCCAGCTGCCCACCCACTCCGCCGTCTTCGGTGTGACGGCCGCGCCCAGCAGCATGGGGGCTTCGCGGGGGCGCGTGTACAGCTTCGCCTCCTCCACGGTGATGAGCCCCCGGTGGGTGACCGTCTCTCCGCGGAAGAGGGCGCGCATCACGTCCACGCACTCCTTGAGGCGCGCGTTGCGCAGATCCTTGGCGGGCCAGCCCGTGCCGGTGATGGCCTCGTTGAGGTACTGGCCGCTGCCGAGCGCCGTCCAGGCCCGCGCGGGGAACATCTCGTTCAGCGTGGCGAGCGCCTGCGCGACGATGGCCGGGTGGTAGCGCTGGCCGGGCGCGTTCACCACGCCGAAGGACAGGCCGGTGGTGGCGAGCGCCGCGCCCATGAAGGACCACGCGAAGCCGCTCTGGCCCTGCGAGTCCGTCCATGGGTGGAAGTGGTCGGAGTTGAGCGCGGCCTGGAAGCCCGCGGCCTCCGCCTTGCGGGACAGGCGCAGCAGCTCACTGGGCAGGAATTGTTCGTGCGAGGCGTGGAAGCCGATGAGTGCCATGTGATCTTCAAACCTGGGGCCGGAGGGGCGGGGCCGGGAGGCGCGTCGTGTGGCGAGTGTTCGCTGATGAAATCCACGCGGCCCCCGGGTGTGGGGTTCCGCACGGGCCTCCTGTTCGGGGGGCTGCCGGGAGGGAGCGGGTGCTTAAAGGGACGGGATGATCGAAGACCTCTGGTACAAGAACGCGGTCGTCTACTGCCTCGACGTCGAGACGTTCATGGACGGCAACGGCGACGGCGTGGGGGACTTCGTGGGGCTCCGGCGCAAGCTGGACTACCTGGCGGGCCTCGGCGTCACCTGCGTGTGGCTGATGCCCTTCCAACCCACGCCCAACCGCGACAACGGCTACGACATCCGCGACTACTACGGCGTGGATCCTCGGCTGGGGGACCTGGGCGACTTCGTGGCCTTCACCCACGAGGCGAAGCTGCACGGCATCCGCGTCATCATCGACCTGGTGGTGAACCACACGTCGGATCAACACCCGTGGTTCCAGTCCGCGCGCAAGGGCCCGGACAGCCCGTTCCACGACTACTACGTCTGGGCGAAGAAGAAGCCCAAGGATGCCCACAAGGGCATGGTCTTCCCGGGCGTGCAGCCCTCCACGTGGACGTACGTGAAGGAGGCGGGCGGCTGGTACTTCCACCGCTTCTTCGACTTCCAGCCCGACCTCAACGTCGCGAACCCGGAGGTGCGCGAGCAGATCCTCAAGGTGATGGGCTACTGGCTGGAGTTGGGCGTGTCCGGCTTCCGCGTGGACGCGGTGCCCTTCCTCGTGGAGCTGAAGGGCTTGAAGAACCACGGCGTGGAGGACCCGTATGGCTTCTTGAAGGAGATGCGCGAGTTCCTCTCGTGGCGCAAGGGGGACGCCATCCTGCTCGCGGAGGCGAACGTCACCATGGACGAGGTGATGGAGTTCTTCGGTGACAACGACCGGATGCAGCTCGTGTTCAACTTCCTCGCCAACCAGAACTTCTACCTGTCGCTGACGCGGGGGGATGCGACGCCGCTCATCCAGGCGCTGAAGGCGTCGCCGGACCTGCCGCACACCGCGCAGTGGGCGAACTTCCTGCGCAACCACGACGAGCTGGACCTGGGCCGGCTGTCGGACAAGGACCGGGCGGAGGTGTTCCAGGCGCTGGGGCCGGACAAGGGCATGCAGCTGTATGACCGGGGTCTGCGGCGCCGCTTCGCTTCGATGCTGGACGGGGACCGCCGCCGCATCGAGCTGGCGTACAGCCTGATGTTCACGCTGCCGGGGACGCCGGTGCTCTGGTACGGCGACGAGCTGGGCATGGGGGAGAACCTGGCGCTGAAGGAGCGGCAGGCGGTGCGCACGCCCATGCAGTGGAGCCCGGAGCGGCACGGCGGCTTCACACTGGCGCAGACGCCGGTGAAGCCGCTGGTGGAGGAGGGGGCGTTCGGCTTCGCCCAGGTGAACGTGGCCCAGCAGCGGTGCGACCCGACCTCGCAGCTCAACTGGACCGAGCGCATCATCCGCGCGCGCAAGGAGTGCCCGGAGCTGGGCTGGGGCGCGTGGCGCATCCTGCGTACGGGGAACAAGGGCGTGATGGCCCTGCGCTACGACTGGAAGGGCAACGCGATGGTGGTGTTGCATAACCTGTCGGCGCGCCCGTGCACCGTGAAGCTGGACCCGGGCGGCGACGAGGCGTGCCCCCTGTACAACGTGCTGACGGAGGACCACTCGGAGCCGGTGGACGGCCAGCGCCACACCCTGACGCTGGAGGGGTATGGCTACCGGTGGTTCCGCGTGGGGCATCAGAACCCCGCGCGCAAGCACAAGGTGGAGCCGCGTCCCTGAGGGAGGACGCAACCGCACGGAGCGATTGCGTCCTCCCTGTTTCAACAGAGGCTACGGACGGCTGGCCTTGCGGGCCTGCTCGTTCTGGTAGTCCACGCGCCACGCGGCGGGCAGCGCGGCGAACACGTCCGCCGGGACGGCCTTGTGCTTCTGGCGCTCCAGGTCGGTCTGCATCCGCGCATCACCCACGACGAAGCCGTTGGCGATGAGCGTGTGCTCCTGGGCGCCCACGTTCAGCAGCTCCGTGTCGGTGCCCAGGGTCAGGTTGTAGACCTGCCCCGCGTAGGGCACGCGCTCCACCGAGGCCAGCGTCGCCTTGCCGCTCTTCGTGACGAGCACGTCGCCCACCGCCAGCGCTTCGGCCGCGACGACGCCGCGGTTGGCGCTGACCATCGGGTGCTTCTGGGTGACGAGCACGTCCTGGCCCTTGTCCGCCTTCAGACGCACCAGCGGCTGGGACTCGGTGCCCTTCGTCACGGTGGTCACCGTGAGCGCGCGTCCGCCCACGTGCGTGAGGACCCGGTCACCGACCTTCACGGACTCCACCGTCACGGACCGGCCATCCTCGCGCAGCACGCGCGTGCCCGCCGCGAGGCAGCTGTTCTTGAAGTCCAGCACCGCGAGCCGGTTGAAGCCCAGGCGCTTGACGGGGCTGAAGCCCCCGCCAATCCTGGGGCAGGTGGCGTTCACGACGGTGAAGGTCTGCATCGCCACGTCCTGCTGGTTGGCCAGGCAGTCCGTGCCCAGGTCCATCAGGCCGTTGAACGGGATGCTCGACGCGTTGGTGAACGCGCCCAGCGGCAGGCTGCCCGAAAGCACCGTCTGGCCCGGGACCGCCGGGATGTTGAGCACCCTGCAGCGTCCGCCCGCGCTCAAGAGGACGACGTTCACCTCGCTCGTCACCGACGTCACCGTGCAGGTCGACGGCAGGCCCGTCGTGTAGGTGCCGCGCGCGGGGATGTACAGCTTGGCGCTGCTGAACGTGCCCGGCGTGGCCCAGTAGGCCGCCGTGTCGGGCTTCCACCGGGCCGCCGTGAGGGAGGCCGCGGAGTCCACCGCCGCCACGCCGGTGTAGCCACCCGCGAAGGCGGTGACGGCGCCCGTCGTGGGATTCTTGTTCGCCAGGGCGTAGTCGCAGTCCAGCGCGCCCGTCGCCGAGCCGCGCTCCAGGCAGGTGCGGATGGCGTTGCCCGCGAGGTTGCTGCCGATGAGCTCGCGCGGGTGCTCGAACTGGAGGCCCGGGGGCAGCAGCAGCACCGTGGTGTCCGCGGTGGAGTAGTACGTCTCCATCCGGCCGCTGGCCTCGTCATACGCCATGGCCACCGAGTCGTAGAACAGGACCCGGTCCGGCCCGGCGTCCAGCACCACGTCCAGCGGATCCGTCTCCAGCGTCTTCGCCAGGTAGGCCTCCGTGGCGGTGGTGGCCAGCAGCTGGAACTCCTGCCGCTCCGGCGTCGTGGAGTAGGCGTTGAAGTCCACGTACGAGTAGTCCGACCCGCCCGCGCAGGTGATGAAGCCCGAGCCCTCGAAGGTCGTCTTGCTGGTGCCGTGCGCGACCTCCTCCAGGGGCAGCAGGTGGCCGCACCACTCGGCGGGGGTCGTCTGGGCCGCCGTCACGGTGCCGCTGGCGCGCTCGGCGAGCACGCGCTCGCGCCGCTGCGACAGGCTGGAGAACAGCCGCGGGGAGTTGGCCGGGGTGTTGCCCGCCGCCTCCAGCCGCTTCATCAGGAAGGCGTACTGGTCCGTGTCCCCCAGGTCGAGCGGCATCTGCGTGCCGGCGTGGTCCTGGCGCCACTGGCTGTACAGCTTCGCCATCTTCAAGGAGTCGGTGGCCCGCTCCTGTTGCACGGCGGCCGGGGGCGCCTCGCGCGTCGGTTCGGCGGTGCAGCCGGACAACAGCGGCGTCGTGAGCGCCATCGCCGACAGCGCAAGGGACTTCCAGCGGGGAGAAGCAGGGAGCATCGGATAACTCCTGAACCCATTTCTCCGCTCACCATGAGTCGGTATGGGTTCACTCGGAGTGTACATGCGAAAGGCGTGAAGGGTTTGTGAAATGGAGGTTTCCAGGGCCGCCGAGGTGCTTCGTCCCGGCGCGGATCCGGGCTACAGACCCGGGGGAGGAGACCCGTGATGCCCTCCCTGCTGACGCGGCGCCCGGAGACGAAGTCGTTCAGCATCGAGGACCTGCTCGACCGCGTGCGGCGCGGCGAGGTGCGCATCCCCGACTTCCAGCGCCCGCTGCGGTGGACCGCCGCCGACGTGCGCGACCTGCTGGACAGCGTGTACCGGGGCTACCCCATCGGGACGCTGCTGTTCTGGCGGCGCGAGGCTCCGGCCGCGAGCGTGAGCTTCGGGCCCGTGCGCATCGACGCGCCGTCCACCAGCCAGGGGCTGTGGGCGGTGGACGGGCAGCAGCGGGTGACGGCGCTCGCGGGCGTGCTCCTGCACCCGGCCTATGGCGACGAGCCGGGGCGCGACGACTTCCACCTGTACTTCGACCTGGAGACGGAGGAGCTGCAGCCGCCGTCCGGGGACGACGCGCCCCCGCCGCACTGGCTGCCGATGAACGAGGTGCTGGACAGCGAGTCGCTGCTCAACTGGCTCAACCGCTACCCCGGCCGGGAAGCGCACCCGGAGCACATTCGCGCCGCCATCCGCCTGGGCAAGGCCATCCGCGAGTACCAGGTGCCCGCCTACGTCGTGGACACCACCGATGAGAAGGTGCTGCGCATCATCTTCAAGCGCCTCAACACCGCGGGCCGGCCCCTCACCGACGAGGAGGTCTTCAACGCGCTGTACGTGGGCTCGCGCTCGCTCAGCCTGGAGTCGGTGACGCAGGGGCTGCGGGAGCTGGGCTTTGGCGCCGTGCCGGAGTCGCTCTTGCTGCGCGCGGTGCTGGCGGTGCGCGGCCTGGACTTCACGCGCGGCTACCAGCAGCAGCTGCGCCAGGACGACGACTTCACGGAGACCGTCCAACGCACGGAGCGCGCGCTGCGCGACGCCATCGTCTTCCTCAAGCGCGATGCGTTCATCCCGCACCTCAAGCTGCTGCCCGCGCCGGAGAACTCGCTGGTGCTGCTGACGCGCTTCTTCCAGCTGCACCCGGAGCCGTCCCCGCGCTCCCGGGAGCTGTTGGCGCGCTGGGTGTGGCGGCACGTCGTCTTTGGTGGCTGGGTGCTGGAGCCTGGCGAGGCCCTGGAGGTCTTCGCCGCCATCCGCTCCGACGAGGAGCGGTCCATCCAGGCCCTGCTGGCCCAGGTCCCGCCGCCGCCCATCCGGTGGTGGTTGGAGCCCGGCATGCCCGTCATCCCCAACACGGAAGGGGTGGTCCCCCCCATGGTGGTGCGCGCCGTGCTGCTGTCCCTCCAGCCCCGCAACCTCTTCACCGGGGCGGTGCTGGATGCCGGGGCGCTGCTGGAGACGGAAGGGGATGGGTTCGTGCCCATGCTCTCCATGTCGGAGCTCTTCGAGTTGAAGCCGTCCGTCTACCCGGGCGTGCGGTCGTTGCAGATGGTGGGCGACCTGGCCTTCAACTACCTCTTCCATCCCCCGCTGCAGGAGTCGCAGGAGGACCGGCCCCTGCCTGGAGAGGAGATCCTCCGCAGCCACGCCCTCTCCCTGGCGGCGTTGATGGCGCTGGTCCAGCCGGGCCGTCAGCGGAGCTTCATCCTCGAGCGGCAGAAGGTGCTGGAACCCGTGCTGCGCCAGTTCATCGAAGCCCGGACGCGCTGGGACGACTCGGACCGCCCCTCCCTCCAGTCGATGATCATCGACGACGGAGAAGACTGACATGGACCCCACGCCTCCCGCGTCCACCACCGGCATCCTCGACGTCCTGGTGGGCGACGTGCACGTCGGCACGCTCACGCTGCTCGCGGACGAGCGCATCGAGTTCAGCCTCTCCGAGGACTACCGCCAGCGCTATCCGCGCCCCGTGCTGGGCCAGTTCTTCGAGGACGACCTGTCGCGCCGGCACACCAGCCGCATGCGGCTGCCCCCGTTCTTCTCCAACCTCCTGCCCGAAGGCCCGCTGCGCGACCTCATCTCCGAGCGCGAGCAGATCGCCCGGCAGCGCGAGTTCTTCTTCATCGCCCACCTGGGCGAGGACCTCTCCGGCGCCGTCATCGTCCGGCCCGCGGGCGAGCTGCCTGCTCGCCACGCGCCGCTCGTGGACGCGCCCACCGAAGCCACGCTGTCGGAGGGCGAACCGCTGCGCTTCTCGCTCGCGGGCGTGCAGCTCAAGTTCTCCATGCTGCGCCGCGACCGGGGCATGACGCTGCCCATGGGGGGCAAGGGCGGGGACTGGATCGTCAAGCTGCCGGACAACCGCTACGACCGCGTGCCGGAGAACGAGCTGTCCGTGATGACGTGGGCCCGCGCCACCGGCATCGACGTGCCGGAGATGCAGCTGCTCAAGGTCTCCGACCTGCACGGCCTGCCCGAAGGCATCACCCTGCGCGAGGACCTGGCGTACGCCATCCGCCGCTTTGATCGGCCTTCGCCCGGGCAGCGCGTGCACATGGAGGACCTGGCGCAGGTGCTGGGGCTGTACTCGGATGAGAAGTACAAGAAGTACAACTACGAGACCATCGCCAACGTGCTCCTGAAGGTCGCGGGCCTGGACGCGCTCCAGGAGTTCCTGCGGCGGCTGGTGTTCATCATCGCGTGCGGCAACGGCGACGCGCACCACAAGAACTGGTCGCTCTTCTACCCGGACGGCACCCGCCCCACGCTGTCGCCCGCGTACGACTTCGTCTCCACCATCCAGTACATGCCGCAGGACCAGCTGGCGCTGAACCTGGCGAAGTCCAAGCGCTTCGACGAGGTGTCGCTCCAGAGCTTCGAGCGGCTGGCGCGCAAGCTGGGGCTGTCCGACGAGGACGTGTTGCCGGTGGTGAAGGGCGCCGTCGAGTCCGCGCTCGACACCTGGTCCACGCTGCGCGCGGACCTGCCCATGCCGGAGCTGTTCAAACAGCGCATCGAGGAGCATTGGAAGAAGGTGCCGCTGCTCCAGGGCGGCGTGAAGCGCAGCGCGGGCGAGCTGCGCCAGACGGCCAACGCCTTCTTCACCCTCTACAACGAGCTGCCCCGCCTGGGCCCCGGCAGCGATGACTGCACCCGCGAGGCGCTGCGCCGGCTGGCCCCGCTGCCGCCCTCGCCGCGTGTGCTCGACCTGGGCTCCGGCACCGGCCGGCAGACGCTCGTGCTCGCGCGGACGCTGGGCACCCGCGTCACCGCCGTGGACCTGCACCGGCCGTACCTGGACCGGCTGGAGCGCGAGGCGCGCGAGCAGGGCCTGTCGGACGCCATCGTGACGCGCCAGGAGGACATGGGAGCGCTGGCGCTGCCCCCGGCGTCGGTGGACCTGCTGTGGTCCGAGGGCGCCATCTACGTGATGGGCTTCGAAGCGGGCCTGCGCCGTTGGAGGCCGCTGCTCGCGCCCGGCGGGCAGGTGGCCGTCACCGAGTGCTCGTGGCTCACGGACGTGCGGCCTCCGGAGGCGGTCCGCTTCTGGTCGGGTGCGTACCCGTCCATGGCGTCCGTGGAAGCCAACCGCGCTGCCGCGGAGGCCGCGGGCTACCGCGTGCTGGACACCTTCACGCTGCCCGCGTCCGCGTGGTGGGACGACTACTACACGCCGCTGCTCCAGCGCATCGAACGGCTGCGACCGACGGCGGACGCCGCGCTGCGCGAGGTCATCGCGGCGGCGGAACAGGAGGTGGGCCTGTACCGCCGCCACGGCGACAGCTACGGCTACGTGTTCTACCTGCTGCGCGAAGCGTGAGGCGCGCGGCAGGGGCCTGTGACTACTTGCCGTTCGGGGCGTCGGGGCCCACGTTGATGTCGAAGCCCACGCCGCCCACTTCGACGACCTGGCCCTTGGACTCCTCGGTCTCCGAGAGCTGGACGAGCTGCAGCTCGAACTTCTCCGCCGCGGTGCCCGCCTGGGCCTTCAGGTTGAGGGTGAAGTGGGCCTCCTTGCCGGCGCCGAGCGTCAGGCCGATGAGCCGCGCGCCGCCCGGGTTGGTGATGCGCAGCAGGCCGTCGCCCACCACCTCGAAGCCCTCGCCCTTGCGGGACCAGGTCTGCCACAGCTCCGCGGGCACCTTCAGCAGCACCTCACCCCGGCTGATGAAGGACGCCTGGCCGGGGACGCGCACCAGGAGGTCCAGCAGCGTCGCGCGCTGGGCCAGGACGTTGAGCACGCGGAAGTCGAACGTCGCCGCGGGCCGCAGCGGCGACAGGTTCACCACGTTCACGTTGCGCCACGCGAGGTTGTTGTTGCGCTCCGTGTTGAGCAGGGTGTTGGAGTTGAGGAGCTCCGGGAACGTCATCGGATCGAACGCCGGCGAGTCCCAGCGGGCCAGCAGGCAGTAGTGGCCCGGGGCCGGGACGCTGTTCCACGGCACCATGATCTCCGTGACGCCCGGGGGGATGCTGACCGTGATGCTGTTGATGGTCGCCCAGCTGGAGGGCCAGAGCGCCGCGCCACCGGAGCCCGTGTAGTAGACGCGCAGCGTGCCCGTGGTCGGCTGGGGCGTGGGGGCGGAGGGCGTGCCCACGTTGTTGAGCTTCACGTAGACGTAGTTCGTCTGGCCGAACTCGGGGTTCTGGTTGCCCACGCAGCCGGGCGTCGTGCAGACGCGGATGTCCGGGCTCATCCAGATGGGGGTGCCGCCATAGGCGCCCGGCTCCACGCCCACGTCGGCCGGGATGTCCTTGATGAAGACGTCCCTGCGGCAGGGGGTGATGACCAGCGTGGCCGAGTCCACCGCGCTGTCGTCCTGCACGATGATGTCCAGGAAGCCCTGGGCGTTGAGCGTAGGGATGAGGTTGGTGACGCCCGTGCCCGGCAGCGCGGCCAGGTTGAGCACGACGGTGCCCGTGTTCGGGAAGGGAATGCCCAGGTTGACGAGCGACTCGCCCCAGCCCGTGGCGACGAAGGTGCCGCCCGGGCCGACGAACCACAACCCCATGCTGTCATTGGCGCCGCCGTTGCGGACCGTCATCCGCAGGGCGGCGCCACAGATGCGCCCGTTCTGCGTGAGGTTGGGGAACGTGGTGGCGAAGTAGCGGTCGGCGCCGGTCTGGTCGTACGGGCGGATGCCCGGGATGGGGTAGTTGGCGGCAACCCACGTCTGCAGGCCGGTGCTGGGCGACACGGGCTCCGTGGGCAGCACGAAGCCGTCCCCGACGCCCTGCGGGTACGTCTGCGCGAAGGCCGCGCCGCTCCAGGCGAGCGACAACACGGTGCCCAGCTTCAGGGCGGATCCCAGGCGGGACCGGTGGATTCGGTGGGTCATGCTCTTCCTCTGTCGTGGGGACTGCGGTGGACGCGGTCGCTTCAGCCGGATGCGTGACGAGGAGAGCAGGACCGTGCGGGATTTCAGGGTAGCAACGTTCATGCCTGTGATTGCCAAGGACTGACGCGGCCCCTGGCATGACAGGAATTGAGACCTGAACGGCTACAAGGGGGCGGGGATTGTGGCGCGCGAGGTTACGAACGGGGAGGATGCGCGCCGTCCATGCCTTCCCCCGCTCCCCGCGACGCCCCCGCCGGGGACTCGCCCACCGATGCCTCGCTGACGCTGCTGCGCATCCCCGGTGCGACGCAGCAGGACGCGGACACGTTCTGGCTCACGCGCGTGTACCAGGGCGACCGCATGCCCCAGTTGACGCTGCGCGCGGTGGCGCTGGGCGCGGGGCTGGGCGTGCTCACCTGCGCCACCAACCTCTACGCGGGCCTGAAGACGGGCGTCGCGTTCGGCGTGGCCATCACCGCCGCGCTGCTCGCGTCCGCGACGCACGGGGCCCTGCGCCGCGCCGTGCCCCGCGCCGCGGGCGCTCCCCTGTCGCTGTTGGAGTTGGGGTGCGCGCAGACGGTGGCGTCGTCGGCGGGGTACGCGACGGGCGGCGCGCTCGTGTCCGTGCAGGGTGCGTGGCTGCTCACCACGGGGCACCACCTGCCCGGGTGGACGTTGCTGGCGTGGACGTTCCTGTTGTCCGCGCTGGGCGTCCTGTTCGCCGTGCCGCTCAAGCGGCAGTTGGTGGACCGGGAGCAGCTCCCGTTCGCCTCCGGCACCGCCGCGGCGGCCACCGCTCGCGCGCTGCACGCGGGGGGGATGGATGCCCGGCCGCGCCTGCGCATGCTGGGGCTGGGGGGGCTGGTCTCCGGGGTGCTGACGCTCGCGCGCGATGGCTTCGGGCGGCTGCCCTATGCGTGGGCGTTCCCGGGGACGCTCGGTGG
>NZ_RAWG01000102.1 GCF_003611735.1 Corallococcus sicarius
CTGTTGCGCCGGGCGCCCGCACCGGTTGCTCGCGTCCTTCCGCCCGTGCTCCTGCTGCGCCCCGTGGACGCGCCCACGCCCCAGGAACTGGACAACCTGGCGCGCGTCGTCGATTACGAGGGCCCGCTGGAGCAGGTGGTGCTGTCGCCCTACCGGCCCCGGCTGGCCCCGGGCGTCCGGTGGCTGCCGAGTGATCCGCCCGTGCCCAACCGCAAGGTGGGGCACCTGCTGTACGCGCTGGACACGCTGGACACGCGGGGGCGGGTGGTGCTGGCGGTGGACGCGGACGTGGCGGTGACGGGGGCTTTGGTGGAGGGGCTGGCCGCGCCGCTGGTGGCGGGCGCCGCGCTGAGCACCGCCGCCCCCACGCCCATTGGCGCGGTGGATGCGGCGGGGCGTGCCATGGCGGGCCTCTTGCGCTACACGCACCACAGCTTTCGCGCGCTGCACGCGATGAGCGCGGGCGCGCAGGCGGTGTGTGGCAAGGCGCTCGGGTTGTCCGCGCGGGCGGTGGAAGCGCTGCGCGGGTTGTCGGACCACATCGGTGAGGACCTGGAATTGGCGAAGCGGCTGCATGCACGAGGGTTGGAGGTCGCGCTGAGCGCGGCGCCCGCGTGGGTGCCCGTCGCGCCGGAGACGTCGTGGCGCACGCCGCTGGAGCGCTTCACGCGGTGGATGCAGGTGCTCGCGAGCCACCGGCCGGGCCTGTACCCCACGGTGCCGCTGCTCTTCACGCCCACGCTGCCGCTGGTGCTGCTGGCCCTGGCGCTGGGCGAGCCCGCGGTGTGGCTGGCGGTGGGCGCGCTGGTCGTGGTGCGCACGCTGTTGTCGCTGCGGCTGTCGGCGCTGAGCGCGGTGCCGGGCGAGGCGCGTCAGGGCCATGCGCTGACGGACTGGCTCACGGGTGAAGCACTGCTGCTGGCGGCCTTCGGGGCTTCGCTGACGCGGCAGGGAACGGTGACGTGGCGCGGACACACGTACGCGCTCCTTTCGGGAGGGCGCATGGTGCGGGTGGCGTCGCAGTGGAGTGGAGGCCCGGGATGACCTACGCGCGCTTCCTGGGGTTGTTCGTCGTATTGCCCATCCTGTTCCTGCTGGTGCGCTACCGCCGCACGCTGTCGTGGCAGGGGCTTGCGCCCATGGGCGTGCTGCTCGTCGTCGTCTACGTGACGACGTCGCCGTGGGACAACATGGCGGTGAAGTGGGGTCTGTGGGGCTTCGACCCGGAGCGCATCTGGGGCGTGAAGCTCTTCTACCTGCCGGTGGAGGAGTATCTGTTCTTCGGCCTCCAGACCCTGCTCGTCGGCCTGTGGGCCCGCGCGCGGTTGGAGCGCACCCTGGACCGGCGGGAGGTGTCGCCATGATGGAGACGCGCTGGGCGTATCTCATCCACCTGCTGGCGTGGACGCTGCCGGTGATTGGAATCCAGTTGGTGCTGCTGGTGGGGCACTACAAGGAGCGCTCGGGCGCGGTGCTGCGCGCGGTGCTGCCGCCGGCGTTCGTGGTGGGCGTGTACCTGTCGATCGCGGATCACCTGGCCATCTCCACCGGCATCTGGAACTTCGGGGAGGGGCGCCATGTGGGCGTGTACATCGGGGCGGTGCCGCTGGAGGAGGTGCTCTTCTTCCTGCTGACGAGCGTGCTGGTGTCGCTGGGGCTGGCGCTGTTCACCGCGCTCCTGCGTCTCCGGGAGGCGCGGGCGTCGTGATCCGCGCGGCCAAGGGAGGCCCCTTCGGGTGGGCGGTGGACCGGTACATCGGGTGGAAGGTCCGCACGACGTTCCGGGGCCTGTGGGTGCGCGGCGAGCTGCCCGCCGACGGCCAGGGGCGGCTCATCTACCTGAACCACTGCAACTGGTGGGACGGCTTCGTGCTGCACCAGCTCTGCCAGGTGGCGGGCTGGGACGGCTACTGCCTGATGGATGAGGAGAACCTGCGCCGCTATCCCTTCCACACGAAGATGGGTGCGTTCAGCATCCGCAAGCAGGACGCCATGTCGTCGCTGTCCTCGCTGCGGTACGCGAAGGAGCTGCTGCGCCGTCCGAGCGCCGCGGTGTGTGTCTTTCCGGAAGGGGAGCACCGGCCCTTCGGCGCCTTCCCGCTGAAGCTGGAGCGCGGCGTGGAGCTGCTGGCGAAGGCGGCGAAGGTGGAGTGCGTGCCCATCGCCATCCGCTATGCCTTCTTCGAGCACGAGCGTCCGGACGTGTTGCTGGAGGTGGGCATGCCGCACGAGGCCGGGCCGCTGTCGCGCTTCCAGAGCGGGCTGGAGTCCGTGGTGCACAAGGTGGCGACGGTGACGAGCCTGGAGGGCTTCACGCGCAAGGTGTCGGGGGCGCGCGGCGTGGCGGAGCGCTGGGACTCGGCGCGGGGCCTGGGCCGATGAGCCTGCGCATCCGCACCATCGCCCGGCTCACCGGCATCCGCGAAGCGACGCTGCGGGCGTGGGAGCGCCGCTATGGCTTTCCCCGGCCGGAGCGCAGCGAGAACAACTACCGCGTCTATTCACGTGACGAAGTGGAGGCTGTGCGCCGGGTGGCGAAGCTGATGGAGGGCGGCCTGTCGGTGAGCGAGGCCATCGCGCAGGTGCGGACCGCGCCGGTGGTGCCCTTCCTGCCGGACGCGCGGCGGATGGAGCGCTTCTGGGCGGCGGTGATGGTGCTGGACGGGGACGGTGCGGACGCGGTGCTGGAGGAGGCCCGGGAGGAGATGGGCACGCTGGCCTACTGCGACAACTTCCTCCTGCCGCTGCTGCGGGAGATGGCGTCGCGCCTGGACGTGGCGCGCGAGCACCTGGGGTCGGCGCTGGTGCGACAGCAGTTGCGGCTGTTGCTCGCGGGGATGGAGAGCGCGAGCGACGGGCCCCGGGGCGTCCTGGCCTGCCCGGCGGGGGACCACCACGAGGGCGGGTTGCTGGCGCTGGGTGTCCACTTGAAGGCGCGGGGCTGGCGGGTGACGTTGCTGGGCGCGGACACGCCGGCGGAGGCGCTGCACGGGGCGTGCGTGCAGGTGCGGCCGGACGTGGTGGCGTTGTCGTTCGTGCGGCGCCGGGAGCCGGCGGACTTCCTCGCGGTGTTGTCGGCGTCGTTGCAGGCGTGCGCGTCGGTGCCGATGGTGGTGGGAGGGCCGGGCGCGCGGGAGCACCTGAAGACGCTCTTCAGCCTGGGGGCCCAGTACGCGGAGACGGCGGAGGAGTTCATCTCCATCTGGCAGCAGGTGAGGAACGCGCAGAATCGACCATGAAATCCAGCCATGGCTGAGCGCACCTATCGCATCCACATCGCCGCGGAGCTGTCAGGAGTCCGCGTGGAGCTCATCCGAGCGTGGGAGCGCCGCTATGGGGTGCTCGCGCCCGAGCGCACGCCCGCCGGCTACCGCGTCTACACCGACCGTGACGTCGCGCTGCTCAAGCGACTGAAGGCGCTGACGGAGGAGGGCGTGGCCATCAGCGAGGCGGCGAAGCTGGTGCCGCGGTTGATGGCGGAGCTGGACGCCGGGCCGCCGCCCGTGCGGGAGGTCCATGAGTCCGCCGGCACGGGGTCGCAACCCGAGGCGTGGCGCGCGGCGGTGATGGCGGCGGCGGAGGCGTATGACCAGCCGCGCGTGTCCCGCATCCTGGACCAGGTGTTGTCCTCCCTGCCGCCCCTGCGCGCGTTCGAGGACGTGCTCGTGCCGGTGCAGCGCGAGGTGGGGGATCGCTGGCACGCGGGAGCGCTGTCCGTGGCGCAGGAGCACCTGGTGACGCAGGTGGTGCGCGAGCGGCTGGTGAGCCTGCTGCACGGCGCGCCTGATGGGGGCCGCAAGCACGCGGTGCTGGCGTGCTTCCCGGAGGAGGAGCACGAGCTGGGGCTGCTGGGGGCGGCGCTGCGGCTGCGCTATTCGGGGGTGCGGGTGACGTTGCTGGGCCAGCGCGTGCCCACGGAAGGGCTGGGCGAGACAGTGGCCCGGGCGCGGCCGGACGTGGTGGGGCTGTCGGCGGTGACGAACCGGGGCGCCACGGCGTTCGAGGACGTGCTCCAGCGCATCAAGGCCGCGCTGCCGAAGGGCCTGCCCGTCTGGGTGGGAGGCCCCGCGGCCCAGGCGCACCCGGACGTGTGTGAGCGCCTGGGCGTGCGGCTGTTCCAGGATGAAAGCGATTGGACGCGGCTCGCGGGCTGAGGGCTGTCTGGGATGGGATGTAAATCCCCGTTGATGACATCGCATCAGGGGAATGTGGAAGTGCTACGGAATGGTGGCCTGGAAACTCTGGCATTTGCTGCAGTTAGCCCCTGGTGAACCCAGGCGCCTTGATGTCTGACTCCATCACCTGATGTCCCATCCAGCTTTCCTCTAACGTCATGGGAATGGCCGGCTGTTGTTCTTGACTGGGCATGAGGGTGCTGATAGGCACGCCCTTTCGTTTGTCTGACAACGGCGTGATTGGAATATGAGAATATGGTGAGAGTGGCTGGTTTATCTGCGGCATGTGTGCCCCGAGAGACTTTCTGGGTTGCCGCCATGGTGGCTGTGTTTGTTTTGATGTTTCCCGGTCATGCTTCGGCGCAGTATGCGTGCCACTCCCAGCCTGGGACGCCTGGGTGTTACTTTGACTGTGGGCCAGGTGGAGCCACCTGGCCAGGGGGAGCAATACACATGTGCACTTGCGATGGCTCCCCACAGTCCCTTCCGGCGGGCGCGAGCTCAGGCATGGGGCCCTCCTGTTATATTATCGGAAGCCACTGTGCGCCGTGGGAGAGCTATCCGCATTCAACGTCGAGCTGCAGTCAATGGCCGTGCACTCCTGGTGCGGCATGTACGGCCGCCAGTGGTTGCCCCGGTGTTTGTGTCTACACGAGCCCCTCAGGCGCGCAAAGTGGCTCGCCCGTGGCGTGTGTTGAAGATCCCCAGGCTGCATGCTGCCCCGGACAGCAGCCATCTTGTGGGAATACATGTTGTGGCGAGGGGGAGGTCTGCGCGGCAGGCGCTTGCAAGCCTGCATGTGGCTCGCTGCCATATGAGCCTGCCAATCAGTGCTGCGTCGACGAAAACATCCGGCCGAAATTCCAGATTGAGGACCTTTCTCACTGTCCGGACCGGGTTGCGCGTCCTGGATGGGATCCGGCCGACCCCAGCCATATCAACGGATGTGGTCCGGATGGATCTCCAGACATCTTCCCTGATTTCTATGGCTCGGTGGAGTTTGGCCCGACCTGTAATTTGCATGATTCCTGTTATGGGACATGCCTTAGTGACAGGCTTGACTGTGATGACAAATTCGCCAAACGGCTTGAGGCCTCGTGTCGTGATGTCTACCCTGGAGTGCTGATGACCAGGCAGAGAAACCGATGCCTGCGTCTTGCTTCATCCTTCGCTTTGGGGGTCTCTGTTGGCGGTAGCGGTGCGTATGGAGCGGCCCAGAAAAAAGCATGTATTTGCTGTCAGTGATTTTCTTATTGTGGGTAATGGGGTTATCTGTGCGTAATCGTTTTTTTGGAGTTTGGGCCGGGATATTCTGTGCTGCGGTTGTCTCGGCATGCTCCGAGCGAACCACGCCGCCTGCATCATCGGCCGCCACCGCCTCTCGCGTGCAGAGCGCCGAGAGCCTGACAGGCACCTGGGTGGGTTATTTTACAACGGTAGGAACGATCCCCGTTAACGTCCGCTACGTACTCACGGATGATAACGGGCAGTTGTCAGGGACTTCATTTGACCAGGAACCGAGGACGCTTCAGTACGTGCCGATCCTGCCGGTGACGGGCTCTCGCACAGGCAACTCCGCACAGTGGACGAGTGGTGGCGACACGGTATCGGGGACGCTTAGCGGGGACACTTTTTCGGGGACGCTTGTTTTCACCGACGACCTTTCCGGAAACCCTGTGACGATTCCCATCAGCCTTGAGCGCTCCTCCTGCGTGCCCGAGTCGGATGCGGCTTTCTGCGCCCGCCTCGGTTCCAGCTGTGGCCGGGTGGTGGGGGCGGACAACTGTAGCGTTCGCAGGGTCGTGGCCTCTTGCGGACCGTGCCCATGAACCCGCGGGCCGCGCTGGCTCACAGGCCGTGCGTCAGCGCTGCCGCGTTCTTCGCCAGGGCTTCAATGAAGCGCGCGTAGTCCTCCTCCACCTGATCCGAGTAGGCGCACGCGAAGTCCGCGATGGCTTCATCGAAGTGGTCGCTGGTCCCCAGGTAGCCCGCGATGAGGGCGGCGTCCCCGGTGCGTGCGTGGGCCCTGGCGAGCGTGGCTCCGCACGCCTCCGCGTAGTCCATGAACACGGGCGCATCCATCTTCTCCGCGTCCAGCGAGCCCTTCATGTCGCGCAGCTGGCGCACGTAGAAGGCGCCCATTCCCTCCACCTCCGTCCAACCGAGGAAGAGGTCGGAGAAGGCCTGCATGCGCCGCTGGCCCACCACCACGCGCTCTCCCGCGCTCCTCGCTTCGCTGGGACCCAGGTAGGGCTCCAGCACGGAGGACTTCGCCTCCTTCAGCTGCAACACCAGCGGGTCGTTGCCGCCGTTGCCCTCGCACAGCACGACGTAGGCCTGCAGCCCCACGCTGCCCACGCCCACGACCTTGAAGCCCCACTCCTTGCGCTGGTAGCGCAGACACAGGTCGCGCACCGCGCCGTCCAATGACGCCAGGTAGCCCACCGTGAGCTGCTTGATGCGCCGCTCCAGCTCCTCGGCGGATACGTCCATCTTCACCGCGGTGAGCGGGAAGAGCAGGGGCGGCTGGTAGGCGAGGTGCCGCTGGCCGTTGCGCTCCACGGTGAGCTTCTCCACCGCGTGCGCGCTGGTGTGACGCTTCGCCTTCTCCACCGCCTCCGAGGCGAGCTTCGCGGTGTCCTCGGAGGTGGAGCGCAGCAGTTGCTTCGCGTCCACGTGCAGCGACCACACCTCCAGCAGGTTCTTCGTCGTCAGCTCGCGCATCATCCGGCGGTAGGCCTCCACCGCCTTGCGCGCGGCCTTCCTCCCGCAGCGGCCGCCCAGGTCGTTCTGCTTCGCCGCCACGACGAAGCTCGCGGCCAGCCGCTTCACGTCCCACTCGAAGGGGCCGGGGAGCGTCTCGTCGAAGTCGTTCAGGTCGAAGACGAGGTTGCGCTCCGGCGTGCCGAACAGGCCGAAGTTGCTCAGGTGCGCGTCACCGCAGATCTGACTGCGCAGGCCGCTGTGGGGCGTGTGCGCCAGGTCGCGCGCCATGGCGAACGGCGTGCCGCGCAGGAAGGCGAAGGCAGACTCGGACATGCGCTCGTGCCGCACGGGCACCAGCCAGGGCAGCCGCGTGGCGTCCGACTCCTTCAGCTGCGCCAGCGGGTCGCGGCCCCGGAAGGGCTTCCACGCGGCGTGGCTGCTGCGCGGGCAGCGCTTGCGCAGCGCCCGGCCGGCGGCCATGCGTTCGTCGACGCTGCGGAAGTCCACGTCCTGCAGGCGGGAAGGCTTGAGCTTCCGGGGTGGACGCCGCACGCGCTGCTGCTGCTGGTTGGACACGAGGGGAACCTTCGCGGCTCCCAGCTCCGATATGCCGTCCGCATCCATGGGATGTGTGACTCCTCGGCCACGAAGGTGGGGACCGAGGTGTCCGACGGGAAGCGCCCACCCGGGGCGGGTGGGCGCCGAATGTTCACCGGTGGGCGCGCGACGTTGCCGGAATCCCTACGGAGTCAAACGATGCGCGTGCCGGAGGGCCCGGCTCAGGCGGCCCGCTCACCCGTCATCGTCATCGTGGTGGGGGGATTCCGGGGCATCTGGAAGACGACCTGGTTCGGGTGGGTCTGGTACGGGGCGAAGTACGGGCTGTTCGGGCCCAGGTTCGGCCCGGGCGGCAGCCGCGGCCCCCTTTCGGCCGGGTGGTACGTCCTGTCGAAGTCCTTGCGCTCCGGCAGGTAGATGTCCTTGAAGTTGTGGGCCTTGATGGGGCTCAGCGAGCTGCCCTTCGTGAACTCCTTGATGACCGCCTTCTTGCCCTGCGTGTCCATGCCCGGGTTGGCGAAGAAGCTCGCCTTGCCGTCCACGCCGAACAGGTTGGAGATGGGGTCCTTGGTGTTCGTGTAGTGCACGTACTTGGGCCCGTTCGGATACCGGCCCGACGCCGCGCCGAACGACTCCACCTTGACCTTGCCCATCTGACCGCCCTTGCCGTCCTTCTCCAGCTCCTTCTTCACCTCGCCCAACGCGCGGCTGGTGATGAGGCCACCCTGGCTGTGCGCCATGATGTGGACGTCCTTGCCCGTCTTCAGCTCGCCCAGCACCACGTCCTTGAGCGAGTCCACCGCCAGGTTCTTGCCGGCGTTGAGCTTGTCGCCCACGCACTGCTTCAGGTCGCCCAGGAAGCCCTCGGTGGCGTTGTGCAGGCCCACGACCTTGGCGCCCGTCTTGTCCGCGACGCCCTGGAGGACCTCGCGCTGTTTCGCCTCCGTGGTGGTGATGCCATTGACCTGGATGATGGTCTCCTTCGTCTTGCTGCCGTTGCTCGGCGTGAAGCCCTCCACGTCCTTGAGCGTCTTGTCGCCAATCTCGTCCTTCTTGATGACGCCGTCCTTCGTCAGCAGGGCACCATCGAAGGGCCGGTCATCCTCGGAGCGCTTGGTCAGCTCCTGATGGTCGATGCCCAGCTTCTCGCCCAGCTCCCGCACGACCTTGTCGTCGTTCAGGTCCAGCTTCTCGATGTCGAACTGCGGCCCGCTGTCATCGGCGATGCCCTTCAACATGTCGCCCGGGAGGGGGATGGTGCCGCCGTTCGTCTTGCTGGCGCTCGCCGCCTCGAAGCCGTCCTTGTTCGCCTGGACAGCAGGGGCCTGCGTGGCCTTGGGGGCCTCCGCCTTGGCGGCGTCCACCGGCGGCTTCACGGCGTGGGCGGCGGTCAGGGGCGACGGAGGGGGACGGTTGCGGATGGCGCTGATCATTTGGAGGGCTCCTCGAGGCGGCGTGGCCTCTGTGCGGCGTTGATGAGAGCCATTGCTGCTTCTGTGCCACGATGTGCGACGAAATGCGTTATGAGGGTTTGCAAGGAATTGCAGGGCTTTGCGTGAGGGCCGGATGAGGCGGGGAACCTCCGCCCTGGTGTGTGGCGTCACCAGCGCTGAGGGCCCCCGTCACCAGGACTCGCGTCAGCGGTAGTAGGGCGAGAGGGCGCTGGAGATGCGCGCCAGCAGGTCCTCGGCCTGCAACCGCTCATCCCCCGTGAGCGACGGGAGCTGCGCGGTGAGCGTGTCGCGGGCCTCGCGCAGCGCCGAGTACGCGGGCAGCGTCTGGAATTGCTTCAGGATGTCCACCATGGCGCGGCGCGCCGGGTAGCTCCGCACGCCGTCCACGTTGAGCAGGATGCCGCGCTCCACCAGTGGCGCCGCGAAGACCACGTCCGTCCAGGCATCGAATCACTCCAGGGGAGGCGGCGTCGTGCCGTCCGTTGCGCTGGAGGAAGTGCTTTTCGGGGTGGGCATGTCGGGAGGAATCCGGGCGCCGGAAGATGCCCTCCACCGCGCAAGGACTTTCAACGCGACCGATATGCCAGCCCGGTTCGCGCCGTGCGCCCTCAGCGGCCCTCGTCGCCGAACACCGGGCGCAGCTGACCGCTGTTGATGGCCACGGACAGGCCGCTCTCCAGGGCGTCCCGCTGCTCCCGCGTGCCCGCGCGCATCGCCTGGTGGAAGTGCCGGTGGTCGTCCTCCGTCCAGCGGCCCCGGGAGACGGCTTCATCCAGCACCTGCCGCGCCTGCTGCGCGGACGCCTCCTGTTCCGGGGTGATGGCGGGACGCGCTTCGGGCGGCGGCTCCGTCGCTCCGGGGGCGGCGGCTGCCAATGGCTCACGGAGCGCGAGCGCGGTGAGCTGTTCGCGGATGAGTCGCAATTCCTCCCGGGAGTCCTGTGTCTGCATCACGATGGGAGCGGAGCCGGGGCGCGACTGGACGAGCGGGCGCAGTTGGCCGAGCTGCGCGGCCAGCTTCTCGTCCAGCAGGCGCTCCAGGCGGGACTCCAGGGTGGCGTGCGTCAGGGCCACGCCCCCGGCGATGCCGAGCGCGATGCCCACGCCCTGCGACAGCAGCGTGCGAAGGAAGGTCGTCATCGGATCACCGGGGGCGGGGAGTGACGCAGGGGACTACGGGTCCTTCGGGGCCAGGTGCGAGCCCTTGAGCACGTCGAAGCTCTGGCAGACGCCGTTCACGTCCCAGGTGAACGCGACGTAGGACTCGTCACCAGCGGCCTGCAGGCTGCGGATGAGCACCGGCGAGGACGAGCTGCACGTCACGCTGACGCCCGCGGTGTTCGTGGCGTAGCACCGCATGACCTCGCTCCCGACGGCGTCCGCGTCGGAGCGACAATAGATGCGCTGGATGTTGTCCGCGGTGTTGCGCGTGGAGCCCATCGAGCCCTCCGCATAGCGGCTCACCGTGTTGATGTTCAGGTTGAACGTCGTCTTCAACCCCGCGTACGCCACCGGGGCGGCGAGCAGGGCCAGGGCCACGGACATCCCAAAGGACTTCGTGAAGCGCTTCATGGCGGGAACTCCCTTTTCGGATTGCTGAAGGGGTTACGACCGTCGGCGCGGATATTCCCGTGTCGATTGTTCGAGGGCACGCTCGGGTCGCGCGGGCCCGGGGTGTGACATCGTTCCACCCCTGAGACAGTGCATCCCGGGGGGAGGCCTGTCGCTGGAGGCCAGGACGCTCTACACCTGCCTTCAACGCAACGCGCCTCTCCGCGAGGAAGTCCCATGAAAGCCATCACGTTCAGCGAGTACGGCGGTCCCGAAGTCCTGCACGTCACCCCGCTTCCGGAGCCCGTGCCGGGCCCCGGGCAGGTGCGGATCCGCGTCAGGGTCGCGGGGGTGAACCCCGTGGACGCGAAGCTCCGCTCGGGCCTGATGAGCAAGCAAATCCCCCTCTCGCTGCCCGCCATCCCCGGCTCCGACGTCGCGGGCACCGTCGATGCGGTGGGGGAGGGCGTCACCGCGCTCTCCGTGGGCGACGAGGTCTTCGGCTGGGCCGACACCGGCTCCTACGCGGAGGCCGCGTTGGCCACGAAGGTCGTGCGCAAGCCCCAGGGCCTGTCCTGGGACGTAGCGGTCGCGCTGCCCGTGGCAGGAGAGGCAGCGACGCGGGGCCTGCGGCTGCTCAACGTCCAGCGGGGCGAAACGTTGCTCATCCATGGCGGCTCGGGCGCGGTGGGCACGCTCGCCGTGCAGCTCGCGCTCCAGGCCGGCGCCACCGTCATCGCCACCGCGAGCCCCGCGCACCATGACTCCCTGCGCGCGATGGGGGCCCTCCCCGTCAGCCACGGTCCGGGTCTTGTTGATCAGGTGAAGGCCCTGGGGCTGGAGCCCCGCCCGGATGCGCCTCACGGCATCGACGCGGTGTTCGACGTCGCGGGGAAGGGAGCGCTGCCCGACTCCATCACGCTGCGCGGCAGCACCCGGCGCATCCTCACCATCGCCGACCCGCAGGCCTTCTCCCTGGGCATCCCGTTCTCCGCGGGCACGCCGAAGGATCGCTCCTCCGACGACCTGGAAGCGCTCGCGGGGCTCGCCACGAGCGGGAAGCTGGACGTCGCCATCGCCGCGCACTTCCCATTGGAGGAGGCGGCCAGGGCGCAGGCCCTCATCATGGAGGGCCACCCGCGAGGGAAGATCATCCTCGTGGTGAACGGCTAGCGGCGCTTCGGTTCGCGCTTCGTGCCGGGCGCGGTGGGCTCCTTGGGCAGGTGCCGCAAGCCCATCCACCCGAGCGCCGCGACATGCCGGGCCACGCTCTCCGTGGTGAACCCGCGCCCCTCCGCCGCCCACCAGTGGCCCACCTGGGTCACCATGCCGACGAGCGCGTTGGCGTAGATGGGCGCGACCTTGGAGGAGAAGCCCGCGCGCTCGAACTCGCTGCGGAAGACCTCGCCCACCCGGTGCGCCAGGTCGTCGATGACGCGCGTCAGCCCGCGCCGCGCCACCGCCGTGGGCGAGTCGCGCGTCAGCACCGCGAAGCCCTCCGGCACCTCCTTCACGTAGTCCAGGAACGCCATCACCGCGCCCTCGAAGCGCTCCCGGGGCGAGCCCTCGGCGATGCGCACGGACACGCGCAACACCAGGTCCTCCATCTCCCGGTCCACGATGGCCGCGTACAGCCCCTCCTTCGCGCCGAAGTGCTCGTAGACGATGGGCTTGGACACGCCCGCCTGCTGGGCGACCTCCTCAATCGAAGTGGCCTCGTAGCCCTTCGAGGCGAAGACCGCCCGCCCGACCTCCATCAACTGGACCCGACGCTCGGCGCCTGTCAGCCGCTGCTTCTTCTTCAAGTTGACCTCGAACCTACCCATCGGTAACTTACTGTAAGGAAACCTACCATGTCGTAGGCAAGGCGAGGAGCCGCACCCATCATGAGATACTTCGTCTTTGCGATTGTCGCACCCCTCGGGGTGACCTGATGTCCACGGCGACCACGACGACCACGGAGACCCAGGCGGAGTCCCTGGCGGTGGAGAAGCCGAAGCTGCGCGGAGTGTTGCACCAGTGGGCGGCGGCGTTCTCGGTGGGGGCGGGGGTGGTGCTGGTGGCGCTGGCGCCCACGCAGCGCACGGCGTTGGCATCCGCGCTGTATGCGTTGAGCCTGGTGGGGCTGTTCACCATCAGCGCGACGTACCACCGGGTGAACTGGGCCCCCCGGGGCCGCGCGTGGATGCGGCGGGCGGACCATGCGGCCATCTTCCTGCTCATCGCGGGCACGTACACGCCCGTGGCGATGCTGGGGCTGCCCGAGGAGGTGGGCAACCGGCTGATGCTCTACATCTACACAGGGGCCGCCATCGGCATCCTGCAGTCGCTGTTCTGGGTGGGCGCGCCGAAGTTCATCACGGCGGCGCTGGCGGTCGCGGTGGGGTGGATCATGATGCCGTACTTCGGCGACGTCTTCCGCTCGCTGGGCGGCAACGGCGTCGGGCTCATCATCGGTGGTGGCATCGCATACACCACGGGCGCGCTGGCGTATGCCCTCAAGCGCCCCAACCCCAAGCCCGGCGTCTTCGGCTACCACGAGGTCTTCCACGCGCTGACCATCGTGGGCGCGGGATTCCACTTCGTGCTGGTGCTCCAGATGGTGCGCGCGGCGCGGTAGGGCGCCCCGTCACCGGCCCGCGACAGCGAGCGTGGGCTTGCGGGACTTCTGGCCCAGATAGTCCTCGCCCCAGTGCTTCAGCGCGAGGATGACCTCGCGCAGCGTCTGGCCCTGCGCGGTGAGGCTGTACTCCACGCGCGGCGGGACCTCCGCGTACACCTGTCGGTGCACGAGCCCGCTCGCCTCCAGCTCGCGCAGCTGCTGCGTCATCATCCGCTGCGTCACCTCCGGCAGGTGCTTGCGCAGCTCCCCGAAGCGCAGCGTGCCGCCTTCGAGCAGGTGGTAGAGGATGAGCCCCTTCCACTTGCCGCCAATCAGGTCGAGCGTCGCCGCCACCGGACAGGCAGTGGAACACGCGTAGGACTTGTGCCGGGCCATGGGTACCCTTTTGGTGCCTGAGGGTGGAAATTGTGCGTACTTGTCCGCATCCCACTCACGGATGGATGTTGCTCGCAAGGAGCCACCCATGCGAGCCGTTGCCCTTCACAAGTACCTCCCCATCCAGCATCCCGAAGCCCTCCTCGACGTGGAGCTGCCCGCCCCCACCCCCGGACCCGGGGACCTGCTCGTGCGGGTGCGGGCGGTCTCCGTCAACCCCGTGGACGTGAAGATCCGCGCCCCCAAGGACAAGGTGGAGGCCTCACCCCGCGTATTGGGCTGGGACGCCGCGGGTGTCGTGGAGGCCGTGGGCGCGGACGTGCGCCGCTTCCGCCCCGGTGACGAGGTCTATTACGCGGGCTCCATCGCGAAGCCGGGCACCAACTCCGAGCTGCACGTCGTCGACGCGCGCATCGTCGGCCGCAAGCCTTCGAGCCTGTCGTTCGCGCAGGCCGCGGCCCTGCCCCTCACCGCCATCACCGCGTGGGAGCTGCTGTTCGACCAGCTGGAGGTGTCCCGGGTGAAGGGCGGCCGGCGCGACGCGGTGCTCGTCGTGGGCGGCGCGGGCGGCGTGGGCTCCATCGCCCTCCAGCTCGCACGCGCGCTCACCGACCTCACCGTCATCGCCACCGCGTCGCGGCCGGAGACGCAGGCGTGGTGCAAGGCGCAGGGCGCGCACCACGTGGTGGACCACCGCCAGCCCCTGGCCGCGCAAGTGCTGGCGCTGGTGCCCGAGGGGGTCCGCTACGTGCTCGGCCTCACCGCGACGGACCAGCACCTTCCGCAATTGGTGGAGCTGATGAAGCCCTTCGGACGCCTGGGCATCATCGACGACCCCTCACCGCCCTTCGACGTGTCGGCCATGAAGCGCAAGAGCCTGTCGCTCCACTGGGAGCTGATGTTCACCCGCTCGCTCTTCGACGTGGAGCCGCTGTCGCAGCAGCGCCTGCTCGACGCCGTGGCGGACCTGGTGGATGCCGGCACGCTCAAGACCACGATGACCCAGGACTTCGGTCCCCTCACCGCCGCCAACCTGCGGCGCGCGCACGAGGCCGTGGAGTCCGGCCGCACGGTGGGGAAGATCGTCCTCAGCGGCTTCCCCTGAGGCTTCGTCCGAAGCTTCCACCGAGCGAGCAGCCAGCCCTGCGAGGCCCCTGCCCGCACGGCCGGTCGCAGTAGGGCGCACGGGTGCGCATCTTCGCCCGGGGCCGACTGCCCCGGGCGAGGTGGGGACCATGGCGAAGACGGTGGCGGCGCAGCTGGCGGAGGTCCTGGCGCTCGCGGGCGTGAAGCGCATCTATGGCGTGGTGGGGGACAGCCTGAACGCCCTCACCGAGGCCCTGCGCAAGCGCGGCGACATCGAATGGGTGCACATGCGCAGCGAGGAGGCCGCGGCCTTCGCGGCGGGCGCGGAGGCGCACCTCACCGGCAAGCTCGCCGTGTGCGCGGGGAGCTGCGGCCCCGGCAACGTCCACCTCATCAACGGCTTGTATGACTGCCACCGCAGCCGGGTGCCGGTGCTGGCCCTGGCGGCGCAGATTCCGTCGTCGGAGCTGGGCACCGGCTACTTCCAGGAGACGCACCCGGAGCAGCTCTTCCGCGAGTGCAGCCACTACTGCGAGCTCATCTCCGGGCCCAACCAGCTGCAGCGCTCGTCGGAGATCGCCATCCGCAACGCCGTGGGCAAGCGGGGCGTGTCCGTGCTGGTGCTCCCCGGCGACATCGCGCTCCAGAAGGCGGAGGACGTGCGCCTGTCCACCCCGGAGTCCCTGTCCCTGTCGCAGTCCGTGGTGATGCCCTCCGCCGACCAGGTGGAGCAGATGGCCTCGATGCTCAACAGCGGCGCGCGCGTGACGATGCTCTGTGGCGCGGGCTGCGAGGGCGCGGGCGCGCAGGTGGTGGCGCTGGCGCGCAAGCTCCAGGCGCCCGTTGTCTCCGCGCTCCGGGGCAAGGAGTTCGTGGAGAAGAACAACCCCCACTTCGTCGGGCTCACGGGCCTCATCGGCTACGCGTCCGGCTACTGGGCGATGATTGACTGCGACGTGCTCCTGATGCTGGGCACGGACTTCCCCTACCGGCAGTTCTATCCAGACACGGCGGACACCCACGTCATCCAGGTGGACGTGCGCGCGGAGAACATCGGCAGGCGCACGCGCGTGGACGTGGGCGTGGTGGGCAGCGTGACGGCGACGCTCCAGGCGCTGCTGCCCCGCATCGAACCGAAGCAGGACACGGCGCACGTGGAGCGCGCGCTGACGCACTACCGCAAGGTGCGGGCGGAGCTGGATGACCTGGGCCGGGGCACCGTGGGCCGCAAACCCATCCATCCGCCGCAGGTGGCCCGCGCGTTCGACCTCCAGGCGTCGGACGACGCCATCTTCACCTGTGACGTGGGGCTGCCCACGGTGTGGGCCGCGCGCTACGCGACGATGAAGGGCCAGCGGCGGCTGGTGGGGTCGTTCAACCACGGCTCCATGGCGAGCGCGATGGCGCAGGCCATTGGCGCGCAGAAGGCGTTCCCGGACCGGCAGGTCATCGCGTTCGCCGGAGACGGCGGCTTCACGATGCTGATGGGCGACGTGCTCAGCCTCGTGCAGCACCAGCTCCCCATCAAGATCGTGGTGTTCAACAACAGCTCCCTGGGCTTCGTCGCGATGGAGCAGCAGGTGGGCGGCATGCTCGACGTGGGCACGTCGATGCACCCCACGAACTTCGCCGCGCTCGCGGAGGCCGTGGGCCTCAAGGGTCTGCGCGTGGAGGACCCGGGGCAGGTGGACGAAGCGGTGCAGCAGGCGCTCGCGACGCCGGGGCCCGTGCTGGTGGACGCCGTCGTCAGCAAGGCGGAGCTGGTGATGCCGCCGAAGATCACCGCCGCCATGGCCGCGGGCTTCACCCTGTTCGGAGTGAAGGCGTTGCTCAGCGGCCGGACCAGCGAGGTGCTGGAGCTGGCGCGCACCAACCTCTGGCGCTGAAGCGCGACCGGGGGCGTGCCGGAAAAGCCCAGGGGTTTCCAGGGCTTGGAGGAATGGGCAAAATAATCAGCAGGGCCGCGAATCCATTCGGCCGGGGTGCGCCTCTTATCGTGCGAAGCGGGGGATTTTCCCTCCGCCGAGCGAGGTCCCAGGAAGCGCCATGGTTTCGTCCACCTCCCCAGACGCGATGCTGCTCGCGGCCCATGCGGGGGACCGCGACGCGATGGCCCACATCCTCCGGGTGTACCAACCGGACCTCCGGCGGTACGCGCAGAAGCGCTGCCTCATCAGCGACGTGGACGACGCGGTCCAGGAGGCCCTGCTGCTGATGGCCCGCCACCTGAGCGCCGTCCGCCAGCTGGCGTCGTTCTCCGGGTGGATGTTCCGGGTGGTTCAGCGCGAGTGTCGCCGGCTGGGCCGCGTCGCCTTCAAGCAGGACCCGTACGAAGAGGCGCTCGTCGACCAGTGGATGGCCGCGCACACCCCGGACGGGCTGCGGCTCGACCTGGCGGCGGCGCTGGAGTCACTGCCGCCGCATGCGCTCCAGGTCGTCCTGCTGCGCGATTTTGAAGAGCTGTCCATCCGCGAGATTGGCGAGCGCCTGGGCATGGACGTGCCCGCGGTGAAGAGCCGCCTGCACCGCGCTCGCGTGATGATCCGCGAATACCTGCTGGCCTGAGTTCCCAAACCCCCTGCTTCCCGGAGTCCTCCCATGGCGAACCCCATGTCGATGCTTGGCATCATCCACACGCTGGTGAGCGTGCCCCCCATCGTCTTCGGCGTCTGGGCCTTCCTGCGCGACGGGAGGATCGACCCCGCGAACCGCGTAGGAAAGGCCTACGTGGTCAGCATGATCACCTCGGTGGTGACCTCGTTCGGGCTCTCCAGTACGGGAGGCTTCAACCCCGGTCACGGGCTGGGGCTGCTCGCGCTGCTGCTGATGGCCGTGGGAGCGTTCGCTTCCGGAGCCTACGTGAGGACCCTCACGTACTCCGCCAGCTTCATGGTGCTGCTGGTGCCGGGCATCAACGAGACGCTGACCCGCCTGCCCGCGGGGCAACCCCTCGCAAGCAGCCCGCAGGACCCGCTGGTGCAGACCTCGCTCGCGGCCCTGCTGGTGCTCTTCCTCTGCGGCGCCACGTACCAGGTGCTGAAGCTGCGGGCGCGGCCCCAGGTGGCTACGCCGAGCGCTTCAGGTCGATGACGAAGCGGTAGCGCACGTCGCCCTTGTGCAGCCGCTCGAAGGCGTCGTTGATGGCCGGGAGCGCAATCAACTCGATGTCGGAGACGATGCCGTGCTGCCCGCAGAAGTCGAGCATCTCCTGCGTCTCCGCGAGCCCTCCGGCCCCGGAGCCGGAGAAGCTCAGGCGCCCGGACATGAGCAGCATGGCGTTGACCTGCAGCGGCTGATCCGGGATGCCCACCAGCACCATGTGGCCGTCCCGGCGCAGGAGCTTCAGGTAGGCGTTGACGTCATGGTTCGCGGACACGGTGTCGATGATGAAGTGGAGCCTGCCCGCCTGCGCGGCCATCGCCTCCGGATCCGACGACACCACCACCTCGTGTGCGCCCAGCCGGAGCGCGTCCTGCTTCTTCTTCTCGGAGGTGCTGAACACGACGACGTGCGCGCCCAGCGCCCGCGCGAGCTTCACCCCGATGTGGCCCAGTCCGCCCAGCCCCACCACGCCCACGCGCTGGCCGGGACCGACCTTCCAGTGGCGCAGCGGTGAGTACGTGGTGATGCCCGCGCACAGCAGCGGCGCGACGGCCGCCGGGTCCAGGTTCGCGGGGACCTTCAGGACGAAGTCCTCGTCCACCACGATGGCCTCCGAGTAGCCGCCCCGCGTGTGGCCCTTCCCGTCCTTCTCCGGCGTGTTGTACGTCTGCACGCCGCTGACGGTGCAGTACTGCTCCATCCCGTCCCGGCAGTTCTCGCAGGAGCGGCAGGAGTCCACCATCACGCCGACCCCGCCCAGGTCGCCGGCCTTGAACTTCGTCACACCGGAGCCCACGCGGACCACGCGGCCGACGATCTCGTGTCCCGGCACCACGGGGTATTGGGAGATGCCCCAGTCGTTCCGGGCCACGTGCAGGTCCGTGTGGCAGACGCCGCAGTAGAGGACCTCCAGCTGCACGTCGCGCGGGCCGGGCTCCCGGCGCTCGAACTGGAAGGGGACGAGCTGAGAGCGGGCGTCATGGGCGGCGTAACCGCGAACGGGAATCATGGGGGGCTCCTGGGGGCTGCGGGATGCCAGGAAGAATGGGGGCGGAGGCGGTCGTGCGAAACGGATGGAATCCGCACGCGGTCTGTAGGAAAGCTTCCGAATGGCCTTCACGCCCCTCAATGCCTTGAACGCCTTCCTGGTCGTGGGCCGGCGGCGCAGCTTCGCGGCGGCAGCGACCGAGTTGGGCGTCTCTCCGTCCGCGCTCAGCCAGTCGGTGCGCCAGCTGGAGGCGCGGCTGGGCGTGCCGCTGCTCACCCGGACGACCCGGAGCGTGTCACTGACGGACGCGGGCCAGCGCTTGCTGGAGCAGGCCGGGCCCTCGGTGGAGCAGGCGCTCGAAGCCCTGCGGACGGCCACGGCGAGCGCGGGGGAGGTGACGGGGAGGGTGCGGCTGTCGGTGCCCACCATCGCGGTGACGACCGTCGTCACGCCCATCCTGGTGCGCTTCGCCCAACGCTACCCGCGCGTGGAGGTGGAGCTGCGCGTGGAGGACCGGTTCGTGGACATCGTGGCGGAGGGGCTGGACGCGGGCATCCGCCCGTACGAGTCCATCGAGCGGGACATGGTGCAGGTGCGGCTGTCCAAGCAGTACCGCTTCGTCGTGGTGGGCTCGCCCGCGTACCTCAAGCGCAAGGGCACCCCCCAGCGCCCGGAGGACCTGCTGGAGCATGACTGCTTGAACATCCTGATGCCCTCGTCGGGGGCGCGGTACGCGTGGGAGCTGGAGCGCGGCAAGAAGACCTGGCGCATCCCGGTCCGGGGCCCGCTGCTCTGCATCCACGAGGCGACGCTGATCTCCATGGCGGAGGCCGGACTCGCCTTGATGTATGCCTTTGAACCGACAGTGGTGCCGCACCTGAAGCGCGGCACCCTGCGGTGCGTGTTGGAGCCCTACGCGGCGAAGGTGGACGGACTCTTCCTCTACTTCCCCAGCCGCGCGCAGGTGTCCCCCGCGTTCCGCGCCTTCCTGGACGTGGCCCGCGAGGTGACGGCCGAACGGTCCTGACGTCAGTCGCGCGGCGGCCCGCGGCGGCGATCCACGACGCCCGTGCTGACGTGCTCCTCGCCGGACTTCACGGCGCCGGCCCGCAGGCCCAGCGTGGCGGTGCTCGCGGCGGGCAGCCCCGCCCACGCGCTCAGCCGCTCCAGCGCCACGGCCTGCTCCGCTTCAGGGAGGAGGGCGATGCGGGCGCCGTGGTTGCCGCCCGGCACGGTGAAGCGGTACGAGTCGTTGCGCGAGCGCACGTCGAACGCGCCCGTCGACCACGGGTCGTTCTCTCCGTAGACGAGCAGGATGTTCTGCCCGAACGCCTTCACCCAGCCTTCGATGAGCGGCATCGCGAAGGGGTTGAAGCGGTAGGGCTTCATGTCGAAGGGCACGAGCGCCCTGGGGTCATACTGGCCGGGGTAGCGCTGCACGCCGTGCAGGTGGCGCTCGTCGGACGCGTAGCTGCCCAGCTGCGTCGCCGCCTGGAAGTCGTAGGGCGCGTAGTAGTCCAGGTCGGAGTCGCTCATGTACGAGAGCCCGACCACGTCATCCAACACGTCCACCAGCTCCCCGGCGTCGCCGCCCGCCGCGGGAAGCTCGTCGCACAGCGAGGCGTTGCCGTACTGCCAGAGCGCGAAGGCGAACTCGAGGACGGTGAACTCCAACGCCTTGTCCGCGCCGAGCAGGCTGAACGTCAGCCCCATCGCCTGGGTGCGCGACTCGAAGAGGGGCTCCACCTCGGCGCGGCGTGCCAGCACCTCGCGCTGGAAGACGCGGATCTTCTCGCGGCACTCGGGCGTGCCCAGCTTGCTGAGGAACCGCACGTAGCGCGGGTCCTGCGTGCCGTAGCTGTTCGGCGTCACGTAGGCCACCGTGCCGTCCACGTCGTGCGGGTAGAAGGCGCGGTGGTAGAGGGACGTCATGCCGCCCTTGCTGCCGCCGGTGCTGATCCACCGTCCGCCGAAGAGCGGCTTGAACGCCTGGATGATGCGGTGGTGGTCCGCCGCGGCCTGCTCGATGGTGAGCAGCTTCCAGTCCGTGGGCTGTGGGGTGGAGGGGCCGAAGAAGCGGTGCTCCACCAGCAGCTGGTTGCCCTGGAGCAGGGACGTGGGCTCCAGCTGGTAGGCAAACGTGCTGATGCCGTAGCCCGTGCTGCCCAGCACCATCGGCAGCTCCGCGCTCCGGAAGTACAGCGTCAGCCGCTGCTGGAACCGCGTCCCTTCCGGGTGCCGGTGGTCCGCGGGCTGGTCGTACGTCATCACGAAGTGCCGCACGCCCGGCCGCGGGGGCGCGTTCTCACGCACCACCGTGACGCCCGGGATGGCCTGCAACGCCGCGAGGATGTCGCCCGGCTCCACGTCCTGCAGGAGCGCCCGCGCGTGGGACTCCATGACAGGGGATGCAGCAGTGGAGACCACGCTGGGGGGAGCGTCGGTGGAAGCTTCGGGACCGCCACAGGCCTGGAGCCCCAGGGCCAGCGCGCACGCGAGGAGCGCGGGACGTCGGAAGAATCGTGTCACGGTTGAACCCTCTCTTCTTGGAGTTACCAGGGAAAACCCGGGGAAGATGCCGGGTTCACATCCCGCAGGAAAGAGCCTCCCAGGTGGGGTTTCCAACGCTCCATCGGGCCTGGAGCGGGCGCCGCGAGCGGGCCCGCGCTAGGACTTCCCGCCATGAACGCCTACGAGATTCGCGGTGCCTTTGGCCTGGACAAGCTGGTGCGCACGGAGCGGCCGGACCCCACGCCTGGACCCTTCCAGGTGCGCGTGCGGGTGAAGGCCACGAGCCTCAACGCGCGCGACCTGATGATGGTGGAGGGCCGCTACAACCCGCGCCAGAAGCTGCCGCTCGTGCCCAACTCCGACGGGGCGGGCGTGGTGGACGCGGTGGGTCCCGGCGTCACCCGCGTGAAGCCCGGCGACCGGGTGATGACGCTGTTCGCGCAGGCGTGGCAATCAGGAGAGCCGAACCGCGTCGTCACCACGAGCACGCTGGGCGGTCCGCTGGACGGCGCGCTCGCGGACACGATGCTGCTGCACGAGGACGGCGTGGTGCTCACGCCCGCGTACCTTTCGGACGTGGAGGCGGCCACGCTGCCGTGCGCGGCGGTGACGGCGTGGAGCGCGCTCGTGACGCAAGGACAGCTCAAGGCCGGTGACACCGTGCTGCTCCAGGGCACCGGCGGCGTGTCCATCTTCGCGTTGCAGATTGCCCTGATGCTCGGCGCGCACGTCATCATCACGTCCAGCCGCGACGACAAGCTGGAGCGGGCCCTGAAGATGGGCGCGCACGAAGGCATCAACTACACGACGACGCCGGACTGGGAGAAGGCGGCGCGCACGCTCACCGGCGGCGTGGGCGTGGACCACGTGGTGGAGGTGGGCGGCGCGGGCACCTTCGAGCGCTCGCTCAAGGCGGTGCGTGTGGGCGGCACCGTGTCTCTCATTGGCGTGCTGAGCGGCGGGGCGGGCAACGTGTCACTCATCCCCATCCTGATGCAGAACCTGCGCGTGCAGGGCGTGCTCGTAGGGCACCGTCAGTCCTTCGAGGCCCTCAACCGCGCGTTCGCGCTGCACGAGGTCCGCCCGGTGGTGGACCGCGTGTTCCCCTTCGCGGAAGCCCGCGCCGCCTTCGAGCACCTCAAGAGCGGCGCGCACTTCGGCAAGGTCGTCATCCAGGTGGGATGACCCACGCGAAGTGGAAGTGCGCCTCCAGCGTGGGGGACGCGTAGCCCTTGGGCAGCGGCGGGAAGGGCGCTGCCTTCTTCACCGCGGCGAGCGCGGCGGCGTCCCACGCCTTGGCGCCGGACTCGGTGAGGATGGCGGTGGAGACGAGCTTGCCGTCCTTGTCGAGGATGGCCTGCACGATGGTCTTCTTCCCGAGCGCTGGCGTGCCCTTGGGGCCCGGCTGCTTCCAGCCCCTGGCGACGCGCTGGAAGGCCTGCTGCTGGTAGGTGGGGCTGTCCAGCGCGCCCTGGAAGAACGTCTGCAATTGGGGGCTGCCGCTCGCGGCCAGCGCCCCGGACGTCAGGGCCAGCACGAGCACCGCCACGGCGGGAGTCGGGATGCGGAGCATGGGCCGAATATAGGGCCCGTTCAGCTCCTCGGCTCAGCGGCCTTTTCGGTGGCCTTGTCGCCTGACCAGGACAGCTCATACACGGCCGCGTCGCCCGCGCTGCGCATCAGCACCACGGACGGGCGCTTCGCCCCGGCCATCTCCAGGCCTGCGGCGAACAGGCCCCGGTAGAAGCCCGCCACCACCACCGGCCGGCAGGTGAGCACGTAGCGCGTGGGGCCGGTCTGCTCCAGCCGCGCCTCCAGGTAGTTGGTGCCCGTGCGCAGGTTGCGCGTCATCCGATCCAACATCCGGTGAGGCCCCAGCAGCCGCACGCCCGCGAGCAGCGCGCTGCCGATGAGCGTCGCCCCATAGCCCTCCAGGAACCGGCGCCCCACCACCTCCGCGCCGTCCTCCAGGGTCTCCGACGGAGCCAGCACCGACGCGGCCAGCTTCAGCGCCTCCACCCACACGTCCAGGGGGTAGGCCACCGACAGCTTCCCGCGAGGGTCGATGCCCGCGTCGCGCAGCTGCTTCGCGCAGGGCTCGTCCAGGCGGTCACCCAGGGCGCGGATCAGCCCCTCGAAGCTCTGCTGGAAGACAAGGCGTTCGGGACTTTGCATGCGCCCTCCACGCTACCCGTGAGCCCGGGGCTGTCTCAACCCGGGGGTTCCCAGAATTTGAGAAGTTGTCGGGGATTGTTCGAAAATGCGGTGCGGCAGGGGCTTTCGACGCGTCAAGACACTCCGGGCCGGGGGGCCCAGTCGTCACGGTGAGCCTGGCGCCGAAGAGGTCCAGGCGCTGACGTCGTGGGGCGTCGTCCCGCAGTGGGTGCGCTAGGTTGCGGAGTCATGCCGCACGACCCTCTCGCCGATGTCTCCACGGCCGCGATGCAGGAGCGCGGTGGCCCCCGTCGCTCCCCGCGCGTCGTCCCCGCGCTGACGGTGGTGTCCCATCCGGTGCCGCGCCGGGTGGGGACACGGCTGTTGATGGACGCGGTGGCGGCGGGGCGTTCGGTGGCGCTGTCGCGCAATGGGCCGGACTTCGTGGCGCCGGGCGGGTCGCTGGGGCTTCCGCTGGCGGATCCGTTCATCAGCCGCAAGCCGCTGGAGTTCTCGCCGGCGGGTGACGGGGGCGTGCGGCTGGTGGTGCCGGAGGACGGCACGCACGTGGCGGTGGCCGGGGTGCCGCTGCACGGGGCGCATGACTTCGGGGCGCCCGCGCTGGCGGAGGGCGTGGCGCTGGAGCTGGCGGGCCGCGTGGTGGTGCTGCTGCACGCGGTGGAGCTGGACGGGGAGGGCGCGGCGGACACGCTGGGCATGGTGGGCGAGAGCGTGGGCCTGCGCCGGCTGCGTCGGCACATCGAGCGCGTGGCGGACCTGGATGTGTCGGTGCTCATCCGGGGTGAGACGGGCACGGGCAAGGAGCTGGTGGCGCAGGCCATCCACCAGCGCAGCACACGGCGGGAGGGACGCTTCCTCAGCGTCAACCTGGGTGCCATTCCGAAGGAGCTGGCGGCGTCGGAGCTGTTCGGCGCGCACAAGGGTGCGTACTCGGGAGCGACAAAGGACCGGGAGGGCTTCTTCCGCGCGGCGCACGGCGGCACCCTGTTCCTGGACGAGGTGGGCGAGGCCCCGCCCGAGGTGCAGGTGATGCTCCTGCGCGTGCTGGAGACGGGAGAGCTGTACCCGGTGGGCGCGAGCAGCCCGGTGACGGTGGACGTGCGCCTCATCGCCGCGACGGACGCGCACCTGGAGGAGCAGATCCGCGACGGGCGCTTCAAGGCGCCGCTGCTGCACCGGCTGGCGGGCTACGACCTGCGCGTGCCGCCCCTGCGCGAGCGGCGCGAGGACATTGGCCGACTGTTCTTCCACTTCGCGCGCGAGGAGCTGGCGGCGCTGGGGGAGGCGGGGCGATTGGACACGGAGGACCCGCATGCGGAGCCCTGGCTGCCCGTGTCACTGGCGTCGCTGCTGGTGCGGGCAGCGTGGCCGGGCAACATCCGGCAGCTGCGCAACCTGGCGCGGCAGCTTGTGATTGGCAGCCGGGGGCAGGCGCGGCTGCAATTGGACTCGCAGCTCGATGAGGCCCTGGGGGCTCCTCCGGACGCGGTGGCGCCTGTCGCCGCCGCTGCAGTGAAGGCTCCGGTGCCAGACGCGCGTGAGCCGGGCGTGGCCCGGCGCAAACCCTCGCAGGTGACGGAGGCGGAGCTACTGGCCGCGCTGCGGGCGAGCGCGTGGGACCTGAAGGCGGCGGCGGATGCGCTCGGGATTCCGCGGCCGTCCGTCTACGACCTCATCGACAAGAGTCCGAACCTGCGCACCGCGGGCGACCTGGGCGCGGACGAAATCACCCGCAGCTTCGAGGCCTGCGGCGGCGACCTGGACGCGATGGTGCGCGCGCTGGAGGTGTCGAAGCGGGCCCTGGGACGGCGGTTGAAGGAGCTGGGCCTGGTGGCGAAGGGGACGTGAGCGGCGCGTGGGCGGGAGCCCGGTTCAATGACTATCCGCAATGTGATGAACGGAGCACCGGTTGTCTGCGTTCGACACCTCCCGCAGGGGGCTTTCCGAGGGCTCCTCAGCGGAGGCGGCGGGATTCGAACCCGCGCCGGGCGGTGCAAAGCCTCAAGCAGAATCGCGACCACCCTTGTTGAAGTTCTGTGGGAGGAAGTGACGACGTCGCAACGTGGCGCTCCGTCTCGCCAACTGGCGGGCCACTGCGGCCGGTCAGGCTTCTTCGTCGGGGAGGAGCGTCTGGAGTAGCTCATCGTCAGGACTGAGCGGGCGCCAGCCAGCGGGCGGTGGGTTGGCAAGAAGAGCGTCGCCGACCCGCCTGACACGTTCCTTATGCGTTTCTGGCGTAAAGCCGGTCCATAAGCCGAGTGCCTTGGCGACCTTGAAGCGGTTGGCATCGTCGAGCACTCTCGGCCAACCACTGGGCAGACACTCAGCCAGTTCACGCACGAGCTGTCCGCGAACCAAGCGGGTGAGCTGCTTGCTCCGCTCTGCCTCGGCAACGAGCCCGCTGAACACCTGCACCCCGGCGATCTCGCCCTCTCCTAGCTCCGCAGCAAGCTTCACCAGCGAGGCGGTCGGGTGCGCCTCAGCAAAGGCGGTCAGGGACTCATAGCCGCGCTCGCGGACCCTCTCGTACAAGCGGGCCTTCCAGTGGCCGTCCCATGGATGTCCGGCGGTCATCGACTTCTCCCTAGGACAAAAATCATCGGGATGTAGTAGCGCTCCATGGTCACTGCGACGATGTCCAGGATCTCGTTCCTCGTCAACATCCGGCCGGCTTTGGTCTCCGCGTCGTGCAAGACCTCCATGATCATCCGGTTCCACTCACCGGGCCATGTGCGCCCCCGCTTCCAGTTCCCCCCACCATGAATGGCCTCGTGGTGGGCCTGCTCCATCCGGACGCAGAAGTTGTCGATGTCCATGTCGCCCTTGAAGCCGCGCCGCTCGAACCACTCGCGGTGCTCTTGCGGCAGCACATGGTGCTTCGGGGCGTCCGACATACCCGCCCCCGCCCTGCCCGTCACCTGCATGCCGCGCACCTCGGGGCTGTCCCCCAGCGCATCGCGCACGCCTTTGGGCAGGTCCTGGTGCGCTTGGGCCATCGTGACCTGTCCGCCGTGAATGAGGACGGCCGCGCCGACAGCAGGCACGGAGATGACGCCCGCCTGCACGAGCCTTCGCATCCTCTCCACCCACTCCGCGGAGACCACCAGCCGCGAGCCCACCATGACTCCGCCCGAACTCATCACGAGGCCCACGCCCAGCGTCACAGGGGCCGAGGGCGGCACGCGCGGCAGGGCCCTCTTCATCGTGGAGATCATCGCGACCATCTCCACCGCCTGCATCGCCGCGATGACCTGCCCGCTCAACTTCAGGGTCTCGCGGGTCTCCCTCTGGAGCGTGTCGAACTCACGCGTCAGCTTCCCCATCAGCTCGGGCATCGCGGTCGTCGCCGCCTCCACCCGCTCCGGGTCCAGTGAGGCGAGGTCCGTGAGCGTGGGCTCCATCAGCCCCTGCACGCGATGCAGGTCCACGAAGAGCTTCTCGGCGCTGCACATGGAGCAGTGACGGAGCACGGCGTCCGCGAGGTGCAGGAAGTCCACCCAGGTGGCCAAGAGAAGGGTTCCGAATTGAGCCGCCTGGAGCTTTGGCCCCGTCATGCGCAGCAGGCCCAGTTCCATGTCCGTGTCGCCGACTTCCGAGGCCACCTTCGTCAACGCGGTGGCACTCCCCAGCGCGCCCTGAAGCCACGTCACCTGCTTGGAGCCCTGGTCGAGGTAGCGCGTGAAGACGCCGGTGAGGCTGAAGCCCCAAAGGTCTGGAGGACGGGTCGCCAACTGGGTGAAAGCGACCTCGACGCTGCGCAGGGAGCCCTTCACTTCGTCCGTGGCATCGAGGACCGCCTGCCGCGTCGATGCAGCGCTCCGGGCTCCGCCCCCAGCGACTGGCTCCCTGCTGACGTCACCCACGGCTGTCACGTCGTCACGCGGCTGCTGGCGGCGCAGGAGCCGTTGCTCAGACCCGGAGAGGGCGCGCGGGCGAGAATCCCAGGCGCGCGGGGGCTCATCGCTCTGGGTTTCTACCCAGACGGGCGAGGCGGCCTCACGCGGCGCATGGCTCAAGCTTCGGCCTCGCCCAGGAGCTTGCGACACGGAGGCGCATCCCGTGGTCATCAGCACCAGGGCCAGCAAGAGGGCGTCAGTGCGCATCGTCCACCCCCAGGCCCATCGAGGCGAACGCCCCCGGCCGCAGCGTTCCTTCCGGCGTTGGGAAGGGCAGCGTGCCGCCCGTCCCCATCGCGTAGAGCTCCCCTCCCAGCAATCGCCAGCGGGCTTCGGCGGCCCCTAGATTGAGGCCGAACTCGGGACCGCCATCCAGGACGCGTTTGGGTTCCAGTGGGACGGAGCCCTCGGCCTCTCCGCCACCTGAGCGCGGAAGGAGCGCGAGCGTTGCCACTTCCAGCCGCGCCAGTGAGGACCCGGAGCGGGGTGGCTCCTTGGGGGCGGCAGCCTCGGAATCGGGCGAAGCCATGGCCGCTCCTCGCAGGGAAAGGAGCCCCAGCCACAACACCGCCCACCCGCGGTTGCCCATTGCTCGCGCCTCCTGACTGCACTCCGGTGTGGCATGCAGAAACCCGTCATACCCGCACAGTCCGACAAGCTGGATGGGCCCGGGAGGTGCACGCCCCCAGGGGCATGGAGGGAGGCGAGAGTCAGGGCTTCAGCCCGTGGACGGCCGACTCCCAGCCGGGCGCACTCCAGGGCCTGGCACTGTCGTCACGTCGTCCGGGTGGGGCGTGTCGAGCAGGGGCACGGCAATCCCGTCCTCATCGTCCGGCACTTCGATGTCCCAGAGTTGGTTCTCGCCCAGCCCTTGGGGCGTGCGGACAAAGGCGAGCAGGACGCGCTCTCCCAGTCGCCCCACTCCCAGGTTCCGGAAGAATTCGTAGGAGGTGTCCTCCTGCGTGAAGAGCACGACGCCGCTGGGAGAGCGGCGGGTCGGACGGATGGGCGATGCGGATACCCCTTGCGCCCGCGCGAGGGGATTCGCGCGAAGGAACTTGCAAGGTCGTGCCCGCATCGCTCCTGGTGAACGATGCGGCGGGTTCAACGTCCCCCGGAATCCCTCTCACTCCGGGTGAGAAGGACGGAGGCTGAATTGTAAATGGGCGTTACGTCAGACGGGCCTCTCAACGCCAACGCTCGACCGCGATGCCGCCCAGGTTACGGCGCGTCCAGATCTCGCCCGGCTTGGACTCATCGCCGGTGCCCGCTCCGAGGTCATCGTAATTCCCCAACTCGATGCAGACCGGCACTGTCCGACCATTCGGAAGCCGGGCCTCGGTGTAGCGTCCCAGGAGTCGGTCCTTGTTCCCCGTCCACAGGTAGCCGTAAAGCAGCGTGCCTTTGGGGAGTTGGGGCCGCTCGTCGGTGTACACCTCCCCCGTCACGGGCCCCTCGCGGAAGACCCCACCATCACCCTCCCCCTTCAGACGCGCGTCCGCGTAGAAGGCGAC
>NZ_RAWG01000103.1 GCF_003611735.1 Corallococcus sicarius
GGCCCCCACGACGGACACCCCGGCGCTGAGCCCGGAGGAGATGGCGGAGATTGAGAAGGCCCTGGGCGAGGACAAGGGCAGCAGCGCGCGGCCGTCCGGCGGCACCTCCCCCGCGTCCCCCACCGCCACCAATGACTCCGGCGTGACGCCGCTGCGGCTGCCCAATGCCATCTCCGGCGGCACCAGCTTCCTCAACCTGAGCTTCATCCTGGACATGGCCGTGGCGGCGTTCTCCAGCAAGGAGCCCCTGCAGGGCGGCGCGCACGACCCGACGCAGAACGGGTTCAACCTCCAGCAGCTGGAGCTGTCCATCGGCTCCGTGGTGGATCCGTACTTCCGCTTCGACAGCAACCTCGTCTTCAGCCAGTTCGGCGTGGAGATTGAAGAGGCGTACGCCACCACGTTGGACCTGCCCGCCAACCTCCAGGTGCGCGCCGGCCAGTTCCTCACCCGCTTCGGTCGGATCAACGCCACCCACCCGCACGCGTGGGCCTTCGTGGATCAGCCCTTCATCATGAGCCGCGTCTTCGGCGGGGAGGGCAACCGCGGCCTGGGCGTGGAGACGTCCTGGCTCACGCCCCTGCCCTGGTACGTGGAGGTGATTGGCAGCGCCACCGACGCCAGGGGCGAGGCCACCGCGCGCAGCTTCTTCGGTGGCTCCAACGAGCGCGTGCTGTCGCCGTTGGATCTCCAGCTCACCGGCGCGGTGAAGCAGTTCTTCCCGCTGTCGGACGACCTGTCGCTCTTGTGGGGCCTGTCCGCGGCCACCGGCCCCAACCCCACGGGCTACCGCAACCACACCAGCGTCTACGGCACGGACGTGTACTTCAAGTTCCGCCCCATCACGGAGCAGAGCGCGCACGAGCTGGTGCTCCAGGCGGAGGTGCTCTACCGCCGCCGCCAGGCGCCGGACGACCTGCTGTCGGACTGGGGCGGCTATGCGCAGACGGTGTGGCGCTTCTCCAACCGCTGGGCCACGGGCGTGCGCTACGAGTTCGGCACGGCGGCGAAGACGCAGGAGGGCCGCGTCGCGAATGATCCGCTCGACCCCGAATGGATTTCCGACCGCCACCGCGTCTCCGCGGCGGTGACGTTCTGGCCCACGGAGTTCTCCCGCCTGCGCCTGCAGGCCGCCACCGACCGGGTCGGCTGGCGCGAATCGCCGGACTACTCGGCCTTCCTCGCGCTTGAAGTGGTGACGGGCGCCCACGGTGCCCATGCGTTCTGAACCCCTTTCCTGGAGCCCTTCCATGCGTTCGCTCTTCGCGGCCCTGTGCGCCGCCGTCGTCTGCTTCGCCGCCACGCCCGCGCGCGCGGACCTGAAGGTCGTCACCTCCCTGCCGGACCTGGCCGCGGTGGCCAAGGCGGTGGGCGGGGACAAGGTGGAGGTCATCGCGCTCGCGCTGCCCACGCAGGATCCGCACTTCGTGGACGCCAAGCCGAACCTGGCGCTCGCGCTCAACCGCGCCGACCTGCTCATCACCGCGGGCCTGGACCTGGAGATCGGCTGGCTGCCCACGCTGCAGGTGGGCGCGCGCAACAGCCGCATCCAGACGGGCAACACGGGCTTCCTGGACGCGTCGCAGTTCGTGCGCCTCCAGGAGGTGCCCGTGACGGCGGTGGACCGCAGCCAGGGCGACGTGCACCCCGGTGGCAACCCGCACTATCTCTATGATCCGCGCCAGGGACTGGCGGTGGCGCGCGGCATCGAGGCGCGCATGTCGCAGCTGGATGCGAAGAACGCCGCCACCTACAAGGCCAACCTCGCGAAGCTCACGCAGCAGGTGGAGGCCGCGCTGCCCGGCTGGGAGAAGCGGCTCGAGGGCCTCAAGGGCGCGCCCGTCATCGCGTACCACCGGACGACGGCGTACCTGCAGAACTGGCTGGGCTTCACCACCATCGCGTTCCTGGAGCCCAAGCCGGGCATCCCGCCCAACCCGTCCCACGTCGCGCAGGTGATGGCGCAGGGCAAGGCGCGCAAGGCGAAGCTGATGGTGAAGGAGGATTACTACCCGGAGGGCACCGCGAAGCTCGTGGCCTCCAAGCTCCCCGCGCCGCTCGTGGTCATCCCCGGGGGCACCGACTTCCGCAACGGGCAGACGTACGTGCAGCGCATCGAGTTGCTGGTGAGTCGCCTGGAGCAGGGGCTCGCCGGGAAGGTGCAGTGACATGACGCGACGATTCCCCCTGGCGCTTCGCGGAGCGCTGCTGCTCCCGCTGGCGCTCCTGTCCGCCGGGTGCGCGCTCGACGAGGGCGAGGGCTTCGCGGTGCTGAAGCCCTCCGTGCAGGCCGCGTACACGCCGCTGCCCCGGCGCGACGCGGGCGACGGCTATCAGGCGCTCGCCTCCGACTTCCAGCTGCGCATGGACACGGCCTCCCTGCGCCTGGGCAGCATCGACCTGCTCGCCAGCTCCGGCGGTGGCGGGGCGACAACGTTCGATCCCTCCTCGCCTCCTCCGGGCTACTCGCTGTGCCACAACGGGCACTGCCACAGCGCTGACGGCGAGCTCGTGGACTACGAGGACATCCAGGCGGAGCTGGGCGGCGGTGGCAGCACCACCACGACGATGGCCAACCTGCCCGTGGAGGGCGACCTGGACCTGCTGCGGCCCGCGCCCGTGGGGCTTGCCTGCCAGCCGGACTGCGAGCTGCCCCGGACGACGCTGTCGCGGGGACGCTGGTCCATCACCGGCGTGCGGATGACGGGCAGCGTGCGCGACAACCGCGTCCCGGCGCGCTTCGCGGGGACCCGCGACTTCCGCATCTCCCTCGCCGCGACGGGCGCGGACGCGGAGCCGCTGGCCGTGCTCACCGGGGACCTGGACGTGCCGTCCGACCGCGAGAACGCGCCGGGCGTGGAGCTGGGCCTGAAGCTGGAGCTGACGCCCGCGCTCTTCGACGTGATGGACTGGTCCAACGTGGCGGCGGGACCGGACGGCGTCCTGGACCTGGATGCGCCCGGAAACGCGGCGGTCCGCACGGCGTTCCTGGAGCAGCTCGCGCAGGTCACCCCTGTGGCGGAGGTCACCCGTGGCGCACGGTGATCACGAGACGGAGCTGGACAGCGCGCACCGCGCCGCGGCGCCGCACGAGCCGGGCGAGGCGCTGCTGAAGTGCGAGCAGCTCGTCATCGGCTACGGGGGCAAGGACATCCTTCCTCCCATGGACCTGGTGGTGCGCCGCCGTCAGTTCGTGGCGGTGGTGGGCCGCAACGGCTCCGGCAAGAGCACCTGGTTCAAGACGCTGCTGGGGCTCATCCCCCCGGTGTCGGGGAAGATCACGCTCGGCGCGCCTGGCATCCGCAGCGCGTACGTGCCGCAGATGTCCTCCATCGACTCGCTGCTCCCGGTGCACACGCGGGAACTCACGGGGTGGGGCCGGCTGTCGGGGTGGAACTTCCTGCGCCCGTTCCCCAGCCGCGCGGACCGGCAGAAGGTGGAGTCGGCGCTCGACACGGCGGGGGCGCGCGCCATCGCGAAGCGGCCCTTCCGAGACCTGTCTGGCGGTGAGAAGCAGCGGGCGCTGCTCGCGCGGGTCATCGCCACCGAGGCGGACGTGGTGCTGCTGGACGAGCCCACCGCGGCGATGGACGCCGTGGCGGAGAAGCAGACGATGCTCCGACTGTGCGCGCTCGCGCATGACCGGGGCCTGGGCGTGGTGGTGGTGAGCCACGACATGTCCGTGGCCGCCGAGCACGCCGACGTCATCCTCTTCGTGGACCGCGAGCACCGCTGCTTCGTCATGGGCGATGCGCGCACCGTGTTCTGCCATCCGGCCTTCCGACGCCAGTACGGCGACGACTACTGCAACACCGCGCCCCAGGGGCCCCACCGTGGAAACAGTCCTGCTTGAGCCTTCGAAGTGGGAGGAGTTCCAGTCCGCCTGGGAGTTGTTCCAGGACCCCATCCTGTGCGCGCTCATCGCCGGGTGCGTGCTGGGCTTCCTCAGCGTCTACGTCGTCCTGCGGCGCATGGTGTTCGTCAGCGCGGCGGTGACGAACACCGCGGGCCTGGGCGTGGCGCTGGCCTTCTTCGCGGAGATCCACCTGGGCGTCCACGTGGATCCGCTGGTGGGCGCGGTGGTGCTGTCGGTGGCGGCCACGCTGCTGCTGATGGTGGAGCCCGCGCGGCTGCGCCTCTCCCGGGAGAGCCTGCTGGGGTGCGCGTTCGCCTTCGCGGGCGGCGCGGCCATCCTCGTGGGTGACCGCATCGCGCAGGAGTCGCACGACATCCAGGGCATCCTCTTCGGCACCGCGGTGCTGGTGACGCCGGATCAACTCCACGCCGTGGCGGGGGTGGGCGCGGTGCTGATGGTGCTGCACCTGTGGTGGTTCCGGGGCATCACCTTCGTCAGCTTCGATCGCATCGGCGCCACCGTGCAGGGGCTGCCGGTGCAGCTGTTGGACACGGTGTTGATGGTGTCCATCGGCATCATGGTGGGCGTGTGTGCGCGCGCGCTGGGCGCCCTGCCCGTCTTCGCGTTCTCCACGCTGTCCGCCATCGCCGCGCTGGTGCTGGATCTGCGGCTGCCGTGGACCTTCCTCACCGCCACCGTGCTGGGCGGCATCGCGGGCGCGGGCGGCTACCTCTTCGCGTACTTCTACGACTTCCCGGTGGGCGGCTCGCAGACCGTCCTGTCCGGGGTCCTGGTGCTGCTGATGATGCTGGTGCGGCTGGCGAGCACGCCCTTCCAGCGCAAGGCCTAGCGGACGGCGGCGGACACCTTCTTGAACTCGGGCGTGCCCGCGCGCCCCAGCAGGTCGAACAGCGCCGACTCCACGGTGAGGATGCGCGCGCCCGCGTCGCGGCACAGCTCCAACCCCACGCGGCGGTCCTCCTCGGCGCGCGACATGACAGCATCCGCCAGCAGGCACGGCTCACGGCCGCTGTCGGCCAGGTCGCGCGCCGTTTGAAAGACGCAGATGTGCGTCTCCATTCCGGTGATGAGCACCTGCTTGCGGTCTCCCAGCACGGCGAGCACGTCCGGCGTGGCGGCGGAGAAGTCCAGCTTCTCCAGCGGCTTGAACTCCCCCAGCTTCAACTTCAGGAGCGAGTGCGTGCGGCCCAGCCCCTGAGGGTACTGCTCCGTGACGACCACGGGCACGCCCAGCGCCCGGGCTCCCTCCACGGCGGCGCCGGTGCGCGCGAGCATGCGGTCCAGGGCGTCGCGCTCCATCGCGGCGCACAGCCGCTCTTGGATGTCGACGACGAGCAGCACGGCCTGCTCGGGCTTCAGGCGGATCGAAGGCATGGGATGGCTCCTTGCGGGTGCTCCCTAGTGACGCGAAGGCCGCGCGTCCGTCAAGCGCGGCCATGCGGACGCTCAGGCCCCGTGGACGGTCCAGGGCCCCTCCCCGCCCCTCGGCGCGGGCACGGTGTCCACCACCGCATCGGGCACCCGGCGGAGCGCGGCGCCGCCCCTGCCCCGGGAGGCGAAGCCCCGCGCGCGTTGCAGGCCCGGCAGGTGCGGATCCGCGTCGCGCCAGAGGTCCAGCACCACGGCGAAGTCGCGCTCGGCTTCGGACATGCACTCGCAGGCGACGTGGGCCTCGGCGACGAGCAGCATGCAGTGGCCACAGCCGGGCCGCTCCCCCGCGCGCTCCAGCGCCAGCTCCAGGGCCTTCTCCTCGCGACCCGAGTGCAGGCGGACACGCGCCAGCGTCTCCCGGGGCGGGCGGCAGAAGAGCGCGGGCCCCACCGGCCGCAGGCGCCGCTCCAACCGCAGGGCCCGCGTGAGCGCGGCCTCCGCGCGGCCGGAGTCACCCCGCCTCGCGTCCAGCGTCCCCCGAAGCTCCTGCGCGGCGACCTCCGTCGTGCGCGCCACGTCGCGGGGACACAGGGCGCGGCCTTCCGAACGCGGCGCGTCCGACAAGGTGAGGACCAGGGTGTCCAGCACCTGGCACGCACGCTCCACGTCGCCCAGCCGGCCCGTCTCCAGGGCGCAGGCCGCGCGGGCATAGAGGCGCACGGCGTCGCGCAGGCCCTGCTCCGCGACGGTGGCGGTGTCGTCCAGTTCCATCGGGACCTCCGCCGCCGCGCGGCAGAAACCGAAGCGCAGGTGCGCGGCCACGAGCGTGGTCGCCGCGAAGAGGACGGCCTGGGGGCCGGCGCCCGCCGCCTCCACGCGCTGGCGCAGCTTGCGCGCCCACTTCTGGGCCTCCCGGTACCGCCCCACCTCCGCGCAGCCTTCGCTCAAGAGGCGCAGGGCGGTGTCCGCGCTCGGCGCGACCTCCAGGGGCAGTGACTCCCGGTCGAGGTACGCATCATCCGCCTCCACCGCCGCCTCCAGGATGCGGTTCGCCTCCACCGCGCGGCCCATGCGCAACAGCAACCGTCCGGCGGCGAGCAGCGCGGGGCTGCCGGCGGGGACGAGCAGCGGCAGGGCCTCGGCGCTCGCGCACGCCGTCTCCGGCCGCGCGCTCGGCAGCCACGCCTGCACCCAGGCCACGTGTACGCCGGCATGGTCCGGATGCGTGCGCAGCAGGTCGCGCAGGAGGGACTGCGCGTAGGGCTGGCCCTGGCCGGGACGGCCGTCGGACTCGTAGCCGTCCAGCAGGAAGCCCGCGAGCAGCAGCCGGGGCTCGGGCTCCTCCGGGAAGCGGTCGACGAGGAACTCCATCTCGCGCACGAAGGCGTGCCGGCCATTGGCGGGGCCCTTGTCCACGAGGAGGCTCGCGGCGACCACCAGGCGCTGCTCCAGGTCGGTGACGCCCTCGGCCAGCTGCAGGGCCTTGCGGATGGCCTCCGCGCGCTCCGCGGCGAAGCGGGCTCCCGCGCCGCGTGCGAGCGCGAGCCCCCACCAGGCCATGGCGAGCGACGGATCCTGCCGCGCGGCCTCCGCGAAGGCGCGCCGGGCCTCCAGCGCCCATCCCAGGTGCAGGAGGCGCAGGCCCTGATCAAAGTACGCCTGCGCGAGCGGGACTTGCGTCGTCACGGGCAGGTGGGCCTTCCCGTAACCGTCACACAACGGCGGCGTGGGAAGGGCTTCGTCCGGCAGGTCCTCCCACGCGACGTGGGCATGGACGGACGGTGCATCGGCTCGGAACAGTCGTGCCAGCATGGGTCCTCCTCACGCTCCGGTCATCGGAGCGACGTGGTGTTGCATTCCGGCGTGTTGCACAACGGCGTCGGTCGCGCGCACGCGCACGGCCATCCGCCTCCAAGCCACCGACAACTCCTCCGCGGGAACGGGAGACGCCTTGCGCCGCGCGGCCAGACACTCGCGCCGCCAGTCGAGCCCCACGTCCCGCGCCACCCAGGCCTCGTAGTCCGCGAGCCAGTCCGCCAGCAGCGCGAGGCCTGCCCGCACCGCCCGGCGCTCCGGCCCGGAGGCCGCGTCCCGCCGGGCGCCCACGTCCTCCGCCCGGAAGGCGGAGGCCCCCGCGCCGGGGCCCTCCACCCACCGGGGCACGAAGCCGTCGCGAGGCACGAACAGCGACGCGCCGCACGTGTCACACAGCGCGCCGAAGCCCCACAGCGTGAGGCGCCCCCCGTCCGCCAGCCGTCCCTGGTACGCGCTCTGCCCCTCGACACCTGGAGGGCGCGGCTCGCGCACCAGCCCGTGGCGCAGGAGCACGTTGCCGTCCGGGCAACGCACGTCCTGGCCCAGGCACCACATGGCCACGTCGAACAGCCGGTCGCCGTCGCGGCGAACGTCGCAGGGAAGAACAGAGGCAGCACCGCCAGCAGGGTCGCTGGAGGTAGCGCGGGGTTTGGACCTGGACCTGGACTTGGACATGGGGCGCCTCGGGGGGGGGGAATGGGACTAGCTGGCGGCCTTCTTCGTCGTGGGCCCGATGCGCGCGGCCACGTCACCGAAGAGGGCCTTGGCATCCACCGCGGTGCTTCCCGCCTGGGTGAGCAGCGCGTTGACGGCGCGCACCACCTTGGCGCGCACGCGCGGGGACACCGGACGGTCCTCGCGCAGGGCGGCCAGCTGCTGCTCGGTCACCCCGCGGCCACTGCGCGGCTTGCCCAGGCCCAGGTCCGCGTAGGACTTCGTCTGCGTGTCCTTTTCGCGGCGGCGCGCGGAGCGCTTGCGCTTGAGGACGCGGTCCTCCTCCGTCTGGGTCTCGAGCTGGCGGGAGCGGCGCAGGAGCACCGCGGGGGAGATCTTCTTGTCATCGAGGAACTGCTGGAAGGCACCCATGGTGGGCTCCTGCGGACTGCGGGTGGAGGGGGACTTGCGGCTACTCGTGATCGTGGTCGTGCTCGCCGCCCTCTTCGATGACGAGCGACACCGAGGAGAGGGTCGAGGGGCCGAAGGTGAGCGTGTGCGTGCCCACGGTGAGGGGCACGACGTGGCGGCCCTTGATGTCGGTGCAGAGCTCGGAGCTGGTGGTGCTCTCCTCGAACTCCACCGTCGCGCCGCTGCCGTTGGTGACCTTCACCGGCACCGAGGCGCCGGTGAAGAGGATGTAGTCGGTGGCTTCCGCGACGGCGAAGGTCACCGCGCCGCCCTTGCCTCCCGCCACGTCCACGAGCGCGATGTCGTAGCGCTTGTGGTCGTTGCTCACGGCGGGCCCCGCGCCGGTGGCGACCGCGGTGACGTTGACGGCCGGCCCCTCCTGGAGGTGCTCGCAGCCCTCTTCATCGCCGGAGGTCGCTTCGTCGGCGTCGTCGCCACAACCGACGACGAGGAGCGCGGTGGACAGGAACAGGGCGGACAGCAGGTTCTTCTTCATGTGTGAAACTCCACGGGATGGACTGCGGGGACTCCAGGCGCTGTCGCCCACGGCGCACCGCCCCCGAAGGGACGACTGCGCGCGGACGCGACAAGGGCCTGGAAGGGGGTGCGCGACGAAGCACACGTCAGGTCGAGGCCGGAGGCCCCGTGCCCCGGCGGCCCGTCACGCAACGTGACGGGAGCGCGGACGCGACAGGACACCCGAGCCACGGCGCTTCCCGTCCCGCGGACACACGCCGGGCGGAGACGACGGGCTTCGTGGGCGAAGGATCAGGCGCGCGGAGGCGACAACTTGGGCGCGAGCCGCAGCAGCGCGACGGGGGCCGCGTGGAAGCGGAACACCGCCAGCGCCGGGCTGGAGCGCGTGGAGACCGCTTCCATCATCGGAGCGGACTCGGCCGGAGGCAGGGCCTCACGGCGGAAGAAGGCATGCTGACAGTGGGCTTCCGCGCTGTGCGGAACGGCCGTGTCCTGCGGCGCCCGGGCCACGCGCGCGTCGTCGAACGAGACGTCCTCGCTCGACGGGCTCCCATGGTCCGGAGCCTCGCCCACGTGCATCACGTCCCCGTGCTCCAGGCACGTGGTGTGCTGCACGAGCGCGAAGTGCAGGACGCTGCCCACGTACACCAGCACGCACACGAGCACCCACGGCAGCGCCAGCAGGCGCCGCGGGGAACGACCCGTGTCGGGATGGTGTCGGAGGCGGCTCACGTCACTCGGTCTCGTAAAGGTAACTGAGTTGTTTTAAGCGACCTCGCCACCGGGCGCAAGCCGGGAGCGAACGGGTTGTCATGGAAGGCGTCCCCCACCTGGAACGACCTGCTCCCCTGCCCGGTCGCCGGACCGCGCGCCCCGGCACGCCGACCTGGGGAACAGCCCGACGCAGCGCGGGTTGTGGACCCGTAAGCCCCTGGGGTCGTAGGTTCCGCGCGTGCAAGAGTTCATGGATGTCCTGCGCAGGCAGGCACACTATTTCGGGCCGGAGCTGGCGAAGACGGCCTATGAGCGCGGGCTCGCGGTCACGAAGCCGGATGGCAGCACCCAGCCCATCCCCATCACCGCCACGCCCGTCATCCTCGACGCCGCGGAGATCAAACGCCGTGCGGTGCTGTCCGCGAAGCTGGCGTCCGCCACGCTGAAGATGGCGCGCGCGGTGCTGGCCGGCGCGGATCCGAACCGGCTGCTGGGCGCGCTGTCCCCGCTGGAGCGCACGCTGGCCGAGCGCACCTGGCAGGAGAGCCGCAAGCTGGTGACGACGCGCGTGGACTACTTCGTCTCCGGGGACAAGCCCTGGGCGCTGGAGGTCAACGCCACCATCCCGGCCATGCAGGGCTACTCCGACATCGCGGCGCGCACCTTCATCGAAGTGGTGGCGCGGCACCTGCGCTACCCGGAGAAGGGGCTCGCGTCGCTCTTGACGCTCAACGGCAGCAACGCGCTGGCGCTGTACCGCGCGCTCCTGGACGGCTACGCGGCCGAGCGCGACGGGAAGATGCCGGACACGGTGGCGCTCCTGTGCCGCAAGAACGACGCGCAGGTGACGGAGCTGCGCTGGCTGTGCGAGCGCTTCCGCGAGTTCGGCGCGGACGCGGACATCGTGCACCCGGAGGACGTGTCCGGCGAGGACACCTTCACGGTGAAGGGCAAGGCGTACGACCTCGTCTACCGCCACCTGTTCGTGCGCCGGCTGGAGCAGTCCCCTGCCCCGTGGGTGGAGGACTTCCTGGGCACGGTGCCCGGGAAGAAGGCGGTGTTCCTCAACCCGCCCGCCTCCCAGGTGGAGGTGAAGACGACATTCGCGCTCCTGTCGCAGGCGCTGACGGAGCCCGCGCTCGCGGAAGAAGCGGGCCTCACGCCGGAGGAGCTGGAGGCGGTGCGCGCCTCGGTGCCCTGGACGCGGTCCTTCCGCCCCGGCCCCGGCACCGGCCCGGACGGCGAGAAGCTGGACGACGTGGTGGCGCGCGTGGCGCAGGAGCCTGCCCGCTTCGTGCTCAAGCGCGCCTGGGACTACGGCGGCAAGGCGGTGTTCCTGGGTCGCTCGGTGGGCACGGTGCCCTATGAAGAGCGCGTCAAGGGCGCCTACGGGGCGTCCATGACGTGGGAGGAGCTCTGCACCCGGGCGGCCACGGACCCCCAGGGCGGCGGGTTCGTGGTGCAGGAGGTGGTGGACACCCAGCCGGAGGACCACCTGGTGTGTGGTCAGAACCAGGTGCTGCCCACGTCGTTCTTCGTCGACTATTCGGCGTACGCCTCCGTGGGCATCGCGAAGCAGCCCGCCTGGGGCGGGGTGTGCCGGGGTTCGATGTCGGAGATCGTCAACATCGTGGGCGGCGGCGGCGTGCTTCCCCTCATCACGACGGAAGTCGCGGCGAAGCTTTTGTTGGCCTGGAAGGCCCTTTAAGGCGTCTCCCCAGGGAGCCCGTTACACATACGAGACCAGCCGGGCAGTCATCCGGCGCGAAAGGATAGAAAAGCACATGGCGTGGGAATCTTCTGGCGGGTGGCAGAGCGGGCGGGCGGGCGAAGTGGACTCGGTGCTGGTGCAGGAGTCGCAGCGCGCGTTCATGACGCGTGTTCACGGTTGGATGTTCGCCGGGCTCGCCCTCACCGGAGTGATGGCGGCGGTGACGCTGTCCAATGAAGCGATGCTCATGGCGGTGGCGCAGTACCGCATGGGCCTGCTGCTGGTGCAGTTCGGCGTGGTGATGGCGCTGTCGTTCCTGGCGCCCCGCATCTCCGGCCCGGTGGCCGCGGCGATGTTCCTGGGCTACTCGGCGTTGACAGGCGTCACGCTGTCCGTGCTCTTCCTCATCTACACGGCGGGCTCCATCGCCCAGGTGTTCTTCATCACGTCGGCGGTGTACGGCACCATGGCCGTCTACGGCACCGTCACGAAGAAGGACCTGAGCGGCTGGCGGACCTTCCTCTACATGGGCCTCGTCGGCATCATCATCGCGGGCGTCGTGAACCTGTTCATGCGCAATGACGCGGTGTCGTTCGTCAGCGCCTGCGCGGGCGTGCTCATCTTCGCGGGCCTCACCGCGTACGACACCCAGAAGCTGCGCGAGTACCACGCGGAGACGGGCTTCAAGAGCACCGCGACGGTGAGCATCGTGGGCGCGCTCACCCTCTACCTGGACTTCATCAACCTGTTCCTGTCGTTGATGCGGCTGCTGGGCAAGCGCCGGTAGTCCCAGCGCTTCACGACAGCGCGGTTCCCCGAGGCGGGGCGCGAGGGGGTTCCCTTCAGGGAAACGCCTTCAGCGCTCCGCCTTCTTGCTGAAGGGCATCAAGAGCCGCTCCACGGGGCGCCCCTGCACCAGGTGCTCCTCCACGATGGTGGGCACGTCCTCCACCTTCACGCCGCCGTACCAGGTGCCCTCCGGGTAGACGACCACGGAGACGCCGAGCGGGCACGTGTCCAGGCACCCCGCCGCGTTGGCGCGCATCGAGCGCTTGAGCCCGCGCTTGTCCAGCTCCTCCTTGAAGGCGGCCCGGACCTCCTCACCGCCCTTGGTGGCACAACAGCCCTTCGGATTCCCGTCCGGGCGACGGTTGGTACAGACGAAGACATGGCGTTCAAAGGGAGGCGGCATGTGCGCTTCCTAACTCGACCGTGCGCCGAAATCGACGACGCCGTTCAACAACCGACCGTCCAGGGCCGCCCCACCCCGCCCGTTTCTCGCCCGGACGAGAGGGCCCTCCTGCGCTGGGCGCACGCACTGCCAGCAAACATCCGTGAGTGATCACAGGCCCTTGGCGTCCCCCTCCCCGCGCCTGTCCGATTCATCATGGTCATGACGATACATTGCCAGCAAAGCCATGGTTGCCACGGTCGTGACGGGTTCTTAGATCAGCCATGGGTCGGACTTCATCCCCCCTGCGCATGCGATCAGCGCCCCGGGTGTTGACCTCCGGAGAGCCCCCTAAATGGAGTGTGTAAGTCAACTTCAGACACCAGATATAGGGGAGCGGGCGATGTTGACGGACCCCACGAGCGATCATATGGATCCGCCCGCCCGGCGGGAGGGCAGTCAGGCCCGGGCCCGGATTCCAGCGGTGGGTCTGCTGGCTTCCGCCCCTCCCGAACCATCCTGGCGCCGCTCCCCTACTGTCTTCGCGTGATCACCTGAACCCCTGGGATCTCGCGGCGTTGGCGATTTTGCAAATTTCGCATCCGTACTCTCAGTGAATCTGGAGGTGGGCGTCATGGAGAAGGAACTGGGTGGCAAGCCGGTGGTGGGGGGGAAGGAGCGTCGCGGCGGGAAGGCGAAGGGGAAGGCGGCGGCGGCGACGACTGGACTGACCGTGGAGCGCTTCTTCACGACGCCCGGGGTGGACCCCGCGGACGAGCTGGCGTGGGAGTACCGCAGCGCGAGCATCAAGGGTGAGGACGGCAAGGTCGTCTTCGACCAGAAGGACATCGAGGTCCCCAAGTCCTGGTCGATGCTGGCGACGAACGTCGTCGCGTCGAAGTACTTCCGGGGCACGCCGGGCACCCCGGAGCGTGAGACGAGCGTGCGCAAGCTGGTGGCGCGCGTGGTGGACACGCTCACCCGCTGGGGCGCGGAGGGGCACTACTTCGCGTCGGAGGTGGACCGCGAGGCGTTCCACGCGGAGCTGACGCACCTGCTGCTGCGCCAGAAGGCAGCCTTCAACTCGCCCGTCTGGTTCAACGTGGGCGTGGAAGCGCACCCGCAGTGCTCGGCGTGCTTCATCAACAGCGTGGACGACAACATGGAGTCCATCCTCGGGCTGGCGCGCACGGAGGGGATGCTCTTCAAGTACGGCAGCGGCACGGGCACCAACCTCTCCACGGTGCGCGGCAGCAAGGAGCTGCTGGCGGGCGGCGGCACCGCGTCCGGCCCGGTGTCGTTCATGCGCGGCTTCGACGCGTTCGCGGGCGTCATCAAGAGCGGTGGCAAGACGCGCCGCGCGGCGAAGATGGTCATCCTCAACGCGGACCACCCGGACATCCTGGAGTTCATCCGCTGCAAGTCGAAGGAGGAGCAGAAGGCCTGGGCGCTGATCGAAGCCGGCTACGATCCTTCGTTCAACGGCGAGGCCTACGGGTCCGTCTACTTCCAGAACTCGAACAACTCCGTCCGCGTCACCGACGACTTCATGAAGGCGGTGGTGAATGACGGCCCGTGGCAGACGCGCGCGGTGCGCGACGGCCAGGTGATGGAGACGCACAAGGCGCGGGAGCTGTTCCGGGAGATCGCGGAGGCGGCGCACCTGTGCGGCGACCCCGGCCTCCAGTACGACACCACGGTGAACGCGTGGCACACGTGCTCCGGCACGGCGCGCATCAACGCGTCCAATCCCTGCTCCGAGTACATGTTCCTGGATGACTCGGCGTGCAACCTGGCGTCGCTGAACCTGATGCACTTCCGCACGCTGGAGGGCGGCTTCGACGTGGCCGCGTTCAAGCACGCGGTGTCGGTGGTGCTGCTGGCGCAGGAGATCATCGTCGGCTTCAGCCGCTACCCCACCGAGCGCATCACCCAGAACAGCCACGACTACCGTCCGCTGGGTCTGGGGTACGCGAACCTGGGCGCGCTGCTGATGGCCACGGGCCTGCCGTACGACTCCCCCGCGGGCCGCAACTACGCGGCGGCCATCACGTCGCTGATGTGCGGCGAGGCGTACGCCACGAGCGCTCGCATCGCCCAGAAGCAGGGCGCGTTCGCCGGCTACGGGAACAACGCGGAGCCGATGCTGGGCGTCATCCGCAAGCACCGCAAGGCGGCGTACCAGCTCCAGGTGGAGGGCGTGAGCGCGGAGCTGCTCCAGGCGCAGAAGGAGGCGTGGGACGACGCGCTGGCGCGCGGCACGGAGCACGGCTATCGCAACAGCCAGGTGACGGTGCTGGCGCCCACGGGCACCATCGGCTTCATGATGGACTGCGACACCACCGGCATCGAGCCGGACATCGCGCTCATCAAGTACAAGAAGCTGGTGGGCGGCGGCATGCTGAAGATCGTCAACCAGACGGTGCCGCTGGCGCTGGAGAAGCTGGGCTACCCGCAGACGCAGGCGCAGGACATCATCGCGTACCTGGACAAGCACGACACCATCGAGGGCGCGCCGCACCTGAAGCCGGAGCACCTGCCGGTGTTCGACTGCGCGTTCAAGCCGTCCAAGGGCCAGCGCAGCATCCACTGGATGGGCCACATCGAGATGATGGCGGCGGCTCAGCCGTTCCTCTCCGGCGCCATCAGCAAGACCGTGAACATGCCCACGGACTCCACGGTGGAGGACATCGAGAAGGCCTACCTGGAGGCGTGGAAGAGCGGCCTGAAGGCCGTCGCCGTGTACCGCGACGGGTGCAAGCGCACGCAGCCGCTCAACACGTCCCAGGACAAGCCCAAGGAGACGCGCCACGTGGCGGCCGAACCCGTGGCCCCGCTGGTGACGCCCGAGCCGAAGGCGCACCGCCGCCGGCTGCCGGACGAGCGGCAGTCCATCACGCACAAGTTCTCCATCGGCGGCCACGAGGGCTACCTGACGGTGGGCATGTACGAGGACGGCGCGCCGGGAGAGCTGTTCGTGGTGATGGCGAAGGAGGGCTCGGTGGTGAGCGGGCTGATGGACAGCTTCGCCACCAGCGTGTCGCTGGCGCTCCAGTACGGCGTGCCGCTGCAGGTGCTGGCGGACAAGTTCTGCCACACCCGCTACGAGCCGAGCGGCTTCACCGGCAACCCGGCCATCCCCATCGCCAAGTCGATCACGGACTACATCTTCCGGTGGCTGTCGCTGAAGTTCCTGCCCACCGCGCCGTGCGGTGACGAGGCGGAGGTGACGCAGGTGGAAGAGGCCCGTCCGGAGCCCGTGAAGCAGGCGGCGGTGTCCGCGCAGCCGGCGACGTTGCAGCTGTCCGCGATGAGCTCGCGCAGCACGTACCTGAACCAGGCGGACGCCCCGCCCTGCCACACCTGCGGCGCCATCACCGTGCGCAGCGGCGCCTGCTACAAGTGCGCGAACTGCGGCACGACGAGCGGCTGCAGCTAGGCCTTCGGTTCGCCAGGCGGAAATGAAGAAGGGCCCGGTGCCGATGCGATGGCGCCGGGCCCTTCGTGTCTTCAGCGCGGCCCTGGACTCAAGGGAAGCGGTGGAGGCGGGTGCAGATCTCCACGGCGCGATCCGCGATGCGGGCCAGCTCCTCCAGCGTGCTGAGTTCCACGGGGGCGGGGCCGTGCTCAGCCACGAAGAACGCCACGGGCTGACCGCGGGCGTGCAGCGGGAACACGAGCAGGTGCGATTCGGACTCGCACAGCGCGGAGAAGATGGCCTCGTCCTGCGGGCCCTGCGGCGCGCTGAAGACGCTGGGGCTGGGGCCCTTCAGCGCGGACGCGAGGAGGGACGGCGAATCCAGGTCCACCTTGAGCGCGGAGACCTCCGGGCGCTCACTGCCCGGGCCCCAGGCGCGCCCCACACGCGCGAGCCCGAAGCTGTCGCCCAGGAGGAAGGCCCGGCGGAAGCGGCCCGCGCTGTAGGCCAGCAGCACCTTGCCGACCGTGCCCTGCGAGTCCGCCGTGTCGAGCGCGGTGAGGACCTGATCCGCCGTGACGGAGGGGCCGTTCAGCGGCGTGTCGGTGGAGGCGCTGGCGGCGGCGAGCAGGCCCTGGGCGGTGTCGAGCGGCAGGGTGGCCTGCGGCTGCCATGGCTGCTGCATGAACTCCCACGCGGAGGCCAGGGCCACGCCCCCTTCGTTCGAGGCTGGGGTGGACGTGGCGGGGCCCTCCAGGTCGACCCCGCGGTCCGCCCAGGTCGTCTCCGCGGTGTGGCCCACCGTGCCCTCCCCTTCCCCGCCGCCCTGCCAGCCCACGAACTCCCAGGTGGACGCGAGCTGCATGGGCTCTTCGGAGGACGCGGGCAGGTCGTCGAGCGAGATGGGCGTCCGCTCGCGCGCAGGAGCCGGAGCGGGCGAGACCACGAGGCGCGGCTTCGGAGGGGTCGTGTCCTCGGGAGGCGCAGCGGGTGCTTCGGCTTGCGCCCGCGCTTCCGTGGCGTCCGGGGCGCTGGCAGTGACGGCCGGGACGTCCTCCTCGACCTGGAGGTAGGAGACCGCTTCGGAGTGGGGCCCCGTGGCGGCAGGTGATTCCGGGGCAGGCTCCGGAGTCGCGGCGATGGATGCGGGCTCCGGCGCCTCCGCGGACTGGGGTTCCTGCGGGAATGCGCCTTCGGGGATCAGCGCGACCTCGAACTCGGGGGGGATTCCGGTTCGCGATGCATCGACGGAAGGTGCCGCGTCGGGAGGAGGCGCGGCGGTCAGGCCTGTCTCAGGCGACTGCGGGACGGCGGGCTCCGAGAGGGGCTTCGGCGCGGCGGCGACCTGCCAGGGCTCGGAGGACTCGGGTGCGGGAGCGACGGGCGGCGTGACGGCCGCGGTCGACTCGCCCGCCAGGCTGAACTCAAGCGCGTCGGTTTCGCTGTCCTGGGGGACGGTGGCGTTTTCGACAGGGGACGCCTGGACATCGGAGCGCGGTGCGACGACTTCGACAGGGGCCGGAGCGTCGGAATGGGCAGACACCAGCACGTCTTCCGCCGACTGCGGTTCGAGCGGCGCCACCTGCTCCTGCTCGGAGGACGCCTGGGAGGCCGTGAGGACGGGCGCCTCGGGAGGGGTGGCGGCTTCAACGACGGCGGGAGCGGGGGGCGCGGAGGTAGACGCGTCCGGAAGGTCCTCGAACTCCATCACATCCAGCAGCCCGTCTTCGTGACTGGCGACTTCGAAGGCTGGCGGCGGCGTGAGCTGGGTGGAACCAGGGGCCTCGGTGAGGATGGCCGCAGGGGTGCTCGGGCTCACCTCCGCCGTGTCACTCCGTGCGGACGTGCTCGGTGAGGACTCATCGGTAAAGACATCCCAGGAAGGCTCTGCATCAGCCTGGGCCTTGTGCGGCTCGGCGGACATCACCTCGGCCTCTTCGAGGATGTCGTCGTTGGCGAGTGCCTCCTCAACGAGGGCCTCGGGGCGCTTGGGCTCCTGGGCGTTCGGGGCAGCGACCTGAACAGGAGGCGCTTCGGGCTCGGCGTCGAACGACTCGGGGATCAGGATGTTGTCGTCATCGTCGACAAGCTCAGCGTCCAGCACCAGCTCGGGCTGGGCCGACGATGCAATCGCTTGCATGGGGGCAACCGCACCCGGCGCGGTTCCCGAGTTCCCATCCACTGCGGCCCCCATGGAGAACGGGAGGCTCGCATCGGAGTCGGCAGTCGGCGGTTCGACCCGGAGTGAGCCTGCAGGCGGCACCGTGCCTGACACACCTTGGGCAGCAGTGGGCGGCTCTCCACCGGGAGCAGCGACTGAGAGGGTATCCGTCACGTCCATGTCGACGTGTTCTGTGGCTATCGCCAGGTCGCCCCACGCCGTGTCCACGAGGGCATTCGCGGCACCGTGCGCAATGGCATCCGGAGCCCCGCCCTGAGCCACCCCAGCGTGGGCACGCACCCCATCATGAGCGGCGGCATCCGGCGATCCACCCGGAGATGAAACCTTGATGGCATTCGCGTCACCCAGTGCAGCGGCCTGCGGCGAAACCACCGCATTCATCCCAGCCGGAGCAACGTCATTCGAAGGTCCACCCGGAGATGAACCCGCGACAGGCCCCGGAGAACCAGGACGCGGCTGCGCGGCGAGCACGGGCGCTCCCGTCATCGGTCCGCCAGCGACCGCCGGCATGGTCCCCGACGGACGCCCCTGTCGCGGAGGTGCTCCGGGAGGCGGCGCCCCCACCGGCCTTCCCTGCGCGGCAGTCGGCGGCACAGCCCCCGGAGGCCCAGCGACCGGGATCCCCGTGGCGGACGACGGACGCCGCCCTGCCGGAGGAACCTGCCCCGCCATCACGGGAGGCGGCGTCCCCGGAGCAGGCCGGGGTGCCATTCCAGGAGGCATCGCGCCCGGGGGCGGCCCTGCCCGGACCATCCCAGGAGGCATCGGCGCGCCCCCAGGCCCCGGCGGACGCGGCGTCGCAGGGCCCGGGCCCACCGGTCCCCCCGGAGGCGCGGCACGTACCCCGGGAGGCGGCGCCCTGCCCACCGCGGGAATGCCCACCGCCGACGGAGGCCGCGCACCCGGCACCGCGGGAATGCCCACCGCCGAGGGAGGCCGCGCACCCGGCACCGAGGGAATGCCCACCGCCGAGGGAGGCCGCGCACCCGGCACCGCAGGCCCAGGTCCTCCCCGTCCCACCATTCCAGGCGGCGGGCTCGCCGGCACTCCCGGCGGAGGCGTCGCACGCACAGGCGCTCCACCCGGCCCCGGAGGCGCCGCGCCCGGCCCGGCGAGCACCGGAATCCCACCCTGCCGCGCCACCAATCCCGGAGGCTGTGCCGCCACCGGAGCGCGGGCGGGCGCGAGCACGGGAATTCCTCCCGGACGCGCAGCCTCTCCCACGGACGGCGCAGGCATGGCCTCCCCCATCACGATCTGCGGAAGCTCCTCCTCGCTGGCCACGACGGGCTCAGGCGCGCCCGGCGCCGCATCCTCGGCGTCCGAGTCATCACTGAGGAACTGTCCCGGCGCGAGCCCTCCGAACATCGCGGACACCTGCGGCTCCGGACGCACGGGGGGAGGCGGCATGGGCGGCAGGGGCGCCGTGGCCACGGTGACGGACCTGCGGATGGGCACGGGCGCGAGCGCCGGCAGCGGCTTCGTCGGACGTGCGATGCCGTAGTGGCGCGCCTGGTACTGGAACAGCCGCAGCTCCGGCGTGACGTACGGCACGATGCGCATCCCGGTGATGAACCCGAGCGCATCCGTCGTCTGCAGCTCCAGCGGGTTCGCCAGCGCGACCTTCAGCCGCCGCCCCTCCACCGCGAGCGGGAACGCCTGGTGCTTCTCCGCCTGATCCGGCGTCAGCAGCTTCAGCGTCGCGTCGGTGACGGCGTCGAAGTCCGCCTCCATCGCCACGGGCATCCGGGTCAACTCCCCCAGCACCATGCCCACCGTCTCGATGTCGAGGAACCCCAGCTCCACCAGCCGGGTGCCCAGCCGGCCCCCGTGGACGAGCTGGACACCAAGCCCCTGGTCGAGCTGCGCCTGCGTCAGGAGGCCCTTGCGGACCAGGGTGATTCCAAGCTTGTCGGCCATGTACCGACGGATTCTAGACGGCTTCGCGGCACTCGCGGAGGGTGCGCGTGAATACGACCTGCGCTTCCGTCACGCCCGCCTGCCTGCCCCAAGCTCCGGGCCCCGCGGGGTCAGTACGCGTTCTTCGACAGGAAGCCGCCCAGCGCGGTGCGCAGGAGGATCTTCAGGTCCATCAGGAGCGACCAGTTCTCGATGTAGTACAGGTCGTACTCGATGCGCTTCTGGATGGACGTCTGGCCGCGCAGGCCGTTGATCTGCGCCCAGCCGGTGATGCCCGCCTTCACCTTGTGCCGCAGGTGGTAGCGCGGAATCTGGCGCTTGAACTCCTCGATGAAGACGGGGCGCTCCGGGCGCGGCCCCACGAGGCTCATGTCCCCGCGCAGCACGTTGAAGAACTGCGGCAGCTCATCCAGCGAGTACTTGCGCAGGAACGTGCCCACCGGCGTGCGGCGCGCGTCCACGGCGCTCGCCATGGTGGCGCCGGACACCTCGGCGTCCACGCGCATGGTGCGGAACTTGAGGATGGAGAAGGTGCGCCCGTCCATCCCCATGCGCACCTGGCGATAGAGGATGGGGCCCCGGCTCGTCAGCCGCACCAGCAGCGCCGTCGCCGCCATCACGGGCGCGCTCACGAGGATGGCCAGGAGCGAGAACAGCACGTCGAACACGCGCTTGGCCACGCGGCTCCAGCCGTCCATCGGGTCGCCCTGGAGGCTGATGATGGGCAGGCCGCCGAACTCCTCCAGGCCGCCGTACAGGGTGATGTACTGGTACAGGTCCGGCACCACCTTGACGTCCACCGTGCGCAGCGCGAGCTGCTCCATCAGCGGCTTCACCTGCGCCTGGTCCTCCAGCGGCACGGCGATGATGACCTGATCCACCGGGTGCGCATCCAGGTACGCCTCCACGTTCTGCACGTGGTCCACGACGCGCACGCCGCCCACCCACTGGCCCACCTTCTCCGGCTTGAGCGACAGCACGCCCATCACCCGGAAGCCCAGCTCGCGGTGGCTCTCCACCGTCTCGATGGTGCGCAGCCCCAGGTCCCCCGCGCCAATGACGAGGATGGACTTGAGGTTGTAGCCGCGCCGGCGCACCTCGCTCAGCACCTGGCGGAACGCGAGCCGCGACAGGGCGATGAGCGTGAAGGCGTAGACGACGAAGATGGCCAGCGTGAGGCGCGAGTACCGCTCACGGATGAAGTACGTCACCGCCACCAGCACGAGCGTCGCGGTGATGGTCGCCTTGAAGAGCTCGAACAGCTCGCCCATGTGCGTGCGCGAGCGGTTGGTCGCGTACAGCCGGGCCTGCTGGAACGTCATCGGGAAGATGATCAGCACCATCAGCAGGGAGACGAACGTCTCCATCGGCGGCGGGATGCCCTCGGTGATGGGCATGACACCGCTGAAGCGGGTGAAGTACGCGAGCACGAACGCCACCCCGAGCATCCCCGCGTCGGCGGCGACCTTGATGGACGTGTAGAAGCGTTGCAGGCGACCGAACACCGCGGTGACTCCTGTCGGATGGCGGGGGAGACCGCCACTGCCGTTGCAAGACACGCACCCTGGACCCCGAGCCCCGTTGCCGGCCCGCGACCCGCCCCCGCGCGGCGTCCTAGCACGGTTTTTTCCGTAAAACCAAGGGGTTGGCCCAGCGGACTTCCGACACTCGGCGTGGGAGGGGCCGGCCGTCCCTCGGAAAGTGGGGACGGGGCGGACAGCGCTGTCACACCCCTGGGGAGGGCGGGGACAGGCCCAGGAGGGCGTCGACCTCGGCCTGGATGGCCTGCTGGAAGCGGGTGCGGCCGAAGCGTTCGGCCTGGGCGCGGGCGTCTTCCGGGCGGAAGGACTGCTCCCAGGCATCGAACTGGCGCACGGCGGCGGCGAGCGACGCGGGGGTCTGTTCGGGGAAGAAGAGGCCCGTCTTCGGGGTGACGGTCTCCAGGGCGCCGCCTTTGCCAAAGGCGATGACGGGGCGGCCGGTGGCCTGGGCTTCCAGGGGGGTGATGCCGAAGTCCTCCTCGGGGGTGAAGAGGAGCGCGCGCGCGTCGCGGTAGAGGGCGGGGAGCGCGGCGTCGGGGACGTTGCCGAGGAAGCGGATGTGGGGCGGCAGCGGGCCCGACGTGAGGCGCGCGGACTCCTGGCCGGTGCCCACCACCCACAGGGGGGTGTCCAGGGTGCGGAAGGCCTCGAGCGCGACGTCCAGCCGCTTGTAGGGGGCGAAGGCGCCGAGCCACAGGAAGTAGCCGCCCTGCCCTCCCCCTTCGAGGGGCAGCCGGGTGAAGCGCTCGAGCTCCACGGGGGGCGGGACGACGGAGGCCTCGCGGCCCCAGAAGCGGCGGATCTTCCCGGCGATGTGCTGGCTGTTGGCGACGAGGCGGTCCACGCCGTCGGTGGAGGCGCGGTCCCAGTGCTGGAGGTACGGGCGCACGGCGAGCGCGGCGGCGCGCACGGGGAGGCGGGTGCGGCCGGGGCCGAAGTAGTCGTCGAACAGGTCCCACATGTACCGCATGGGCGCGTGCACGTAGCTCAGGTGCGGCACGCCGGGCGGGGCGTGGATGCCCTTGGCCACGCAGTGGCTGGAGGACAGGACGAGGTCGTAGTCCCCGGTGATGCGCAGCGCTTCGATGGCGCGGGGGAACAGCGGCAGGAAGTGGCGGTAGCGCGCGTGGATGCCGGGGATGTGCTGGAGGAACGACGTGGTGATGCGTCGGTTCTCGATGCGGGGGGGCTGGCTGCCCGGCTGGTGGATGAGCGTGTAGAGGTCCGCGTCGGGGTACAGCTCGCAGAGGGCGTCGAGGACGCGCTCTCCGCCGCGGTGGGTGACGAGCCAGTCGTGGACGAGGGCGACCTTCACGGGGGCGCCTTGTACCACTGGAGCAGCGGTGCCCGCCTGTCCCGCGTGTGGTAGGCCAGGGAGCGTGCCCTCTGTCCTCCTCGACTTGAGAATGGTACGCGGTCAGCTCCACGGCATCGCGCGCTACGCGCTGGAGCTGGCGCGAAGGTTGCCCGGGCTTGCCCCGGACCTGGAGTTCTCCGCCCTCGTGCCGGCCCAGGGCCTGCCGGACGGGCTGGGAGCGCTGACGCCCCGGATTCCGCTGCACCGCACGCGGGCGGCGTACCTGTCCCCGCTGGAGCAGCCGCTGCTGGCGTATGAGCTGAACAAGCTCAAGCCGGACCTGTTCCACGCGACGTCGTTCTCCCTGCCCCTGTTCTGGCCGGGGAAGCTGGTGGCGACGTTGCATGACGCGAACCACCTGGCGCTGGCGGACCAGTACACGCCGGTGCAGGCCATCTACTACAAGGCCGTGGTGGGGCCCCGGGCGCGCACGGCGTCCGCGCTGATCACGGTGTCTGACTTCTCCCGGGAGGAATTGGGGAAGTACCTGAAGATGTCGCCGTACCGCTTCCAGGTCATCCACAACGGTGTGGATTCACGGTTCGAGCCTCCGACGGCGAGCGAGGCCCGCGCGTTCCGCGAGCGGCATGAGCTGCCGGAGCGGTACGTGGCGGTGGTGGGCAACGCGAAGCCGTTCAAGAACCTGGCGATGCTGGGGAAGTTCGCGGCGGACCTGCCGGTGCCCATGGTGTTGCTCGCGGGCAAGGGCGCGGTGGCGCACGAGACGGGCCTGCACGAGAACGTCATCGACCTGGAGGAACTGCCCGAGTCGGAGATGGCGCTGTTCTACGGCGCGGCGGCGGCGCTGTTGTTGCCGTCGAAGTATGAGGGCTTTGGCTTGCCGGCCCTGGAGGCCATGGCGGCTGGGTGTCCTGTGATTGCTTCGGACGCGACAGCGCTCCCGGAGGTCGTGGGCAATGCGGCGATGCGGCTGCCTCCCGATGACCCAGTCGCTTGGCGCGAGGCGACGCTGCGAATCCTGCGCGATGACGCTTTACGCCGAGGTCTGATTGACGCGGGGGCCGAGAGGGCTGCCCGGTTCAATTGGACCACGTGCGCGTTACATACGGCAGGCGTTTACCGTCGCGCGCTCTCTCTCAGCAACAGCCTCTGGCCACACTGAACCACAACAACACAAGCTGAAACCAAAAAAAACCAAATTTAAACCACAAACCCAAATGACAAGACCCCCATTAAACCCTGATCAGCCGCCCAGAAAAATCACCGACGACAAATTCGATCTTGCCGACAACTTCATTCCGCGACTGGCAAATATCACAATAAAGTGGCCAGACGAGCACGGCTTAGTTGTTGGAGTTTTTGGCCAATGGGGCATCGGAAAAACCTCCATCCTCACGATGCTAAGCGAGTACACAAGCACTCACGAAGACTACAAAAATACAATCATCGCCTCCTTCAATCCCTGGTTCTATAGCGATACAGGGGCATTGATCAATTCCTTCTTCTCGACAATCGCGCGCGAGTTCGGGAAGGACAAAAGCCCCTGGAAAAAGAAGGCCATAGTTGGACTCAAAGCAATGAGTTCATTCTTGACCATCGCTTCAAAAGGTATCTCTATTTTTGGAGCGAGCGTTGACCTCGAACGATTCAAAGAAGCGGCCGAGGCAGCATCAAATGCAGCAGGCGCGGCAAAGGAATCTAGCGATCTAATAGACGCTCTTTCAAACCCAGACGATGGCGAGCAACGACTCAGAAAGGGCCGCGAAGCAGTTGCCGAAGCGTTGACAGAATTCGGCAACTCAGGCGGACGACTCCTGATTTTGATCGACGACCTTGATCGCCTAAGCAAAGACGACCTACTAAGCATCTTTCGCCTAATCAGGACAGTCAAAGACCTCCCCTACACAACAATATTGCTTGCCATGGATGAGGAGCGTGTTCGGGATATACTCAAACACTCCACTTCCGAAGGATATGGCGAAGACTACCTAGACAAAATAATCCAAATACCAATACACATTCCCCTCCCAGATTTCAGAAAAATGGCGTCCCTCATTTCAACCGATCTGGAGACGACCTTCAGCTTCCTGGATCACCCACTTCCAAGCGCACTAAACGCCCAAAAACATTACCTCCCGGATGAAATAAGACTCATCACTCAGGAAGTAGAAACACCCAGAGATCTTGCCCGCTACATAAACAGCGTAAGAACTCTGTTACTTGCCGGCCCAAATCCCGACTTGAACTTAGTTGATGCGGCGTTAATCGAAACTCTTCGCATATTCTATCCCGACATCTATGATCGGGTCAGAAGAAGTTCGAAATTTCTCACAGATCCTTTTCTTTTCGACGACAACCCCGAGACAATAGCAACAAGAGAAACTGAACTCCTACGCATCATCAGAGGAGGATTAACAAATGAACCAAGAAGCAACGAAACATCAATAAGATCAATCATCAACTGCCTTTTTGGAGATCCAACCAAGCGCGCATTCAACTTCGGCAAACGAGAAGCCGCCTCGCGCCGCAGCATCCGCAGCCCAGACTATTTTGGGAATTACTTCAGATACTCGGCAACCAAGGGTCGCCTGAGTTCGAAGCAGGTTAAAGAAGCATTTGAAACGATCTCAAACTGCGCGAAGAACCAAAAAGCATCAGACATTGGAAATGCCATATTCATGGCTTTTTCTGACCTGAACGAAGAAACATCAAGGCAGTTTGAACTCGAATTCAGCTACAAAATTACTCAACTAAACCCAGGACTAGTTGAAAAAATATGCAGAGGCGCCATCGCCTCCATTCCTAAATTCGGAACAACCCGAGAGGAAACACCATACCGCCTAGTTGGATATTCCCTGAGATTCCTGGCTACTCCCCTCAAACACCATTCAGGTCCAGCGGCTCCGGGAACAACCATCGAACTAGCTGTCGAAGCAATCAACTCTCCACTCTCAATCAACCTCGCGGCCAAGCTACTCGACACGAAAGTCTGGGCTTGGGCGACACAAGAAGAGCTTGAAAGACCATCAACGGCATGGCTCCTTCGCGCCCAAAATGAGTTAAACAACCAGTCAACATTCACTCAGGCCGACCCTCGTGCCGTGGAGGAGTTAATCAATGAAACCAGAAGGAGGATTAGCGCTCTCGGCGAAAAATCACCTCTCTCTGTCGAAGATCTTCAGCACCTGCTGGTTGGCAGCATCAAAGCAAATCCGGACAATCTTCCGAGGATTCTGCTTAGCATAGCAAATACTCCATCCGACAACCCCCCTGTACTCATTTCACCCACGCGAAACGCAGCGGAGGCTTTTCGCGAACTACTCGAACTGCTTGGCGAATATGAATTTATTCGCCCTTTGCTTGAGAAAATTCCACACGACGTATGGTCGAAAAACAATCTCCATAAGGTTCATGCTGACTTGGAGAAAATCATCGCGACTACCGCCCCAGAGACATAGCTCCCCGTGAGAGCTACCGAAATACAGCTAGCGACCCCATTGAAGAGTGCCTCCCGGCCAAATGCCGCGTAGCAGGCCATTGCGGCGATCGTGATAACGGCAGATGCGGGCAGGCATTGCAGACCGGTGGAGAAATAGGAGTGGGCGCGCGTTGCCGAAGCGCTCAAGGATAGCGAACGCACGCGCCTTACCCAACAGGATGCGTTCGTCAAGGTGACTTAACTTACCAGATTGGCCGCGCTATCGCGCTTTCTATGAGAGTTCCAAAACATATCAAGTGCGCGAGTGCCTCTGCCCTACTCTCCCTCGTGGGCTGCGGCTCGGCCACTATCGGCGCTGTCAGTGCTCGCCCTGCGTCCGCGAAGTGGGTGAGCCCTTCCATGCCCAGCCCGGACGGTGGCCAAGTGCGCACGACCATCTACTATGGGCCTTGGCAGTGCAGTCCCGCGTTCATGTCCAGATGCGAGTCGAAGTGCGCCGCGCAAGGGCATGCTCTCATGGGCTGCATGTGGCTGGCCGACATCAAGGGAGACTGGCAGGGACGATTCATGCTGCTCCCTGCGGCCGCCGGTGGGCGCCTCGCCATCACCCACTGCTGCTGCAATTACCCGAAGGTGGCGGATACGAAATCGCGACGTGACACGTGGGAGAACTCCCGTGCGAGCTTCCGTCGTCAGTGGAGTTCCGAGTTCGGCGAATGGCCCAACAGCAACGGGGTGAGTTGGGCGGGACACCACATCTTTGATCTGGGGCATGGTGGCCCTCCGCTGGCCCCCGACAACGTGATTCCCGCGCCTGCGGACGTACACGGCGTCTTCAACAAGCAGTACCCCGCTTGCTACTCCGGGGGCGGGCAGTGGAGCACACCGGGGCCCGAGCGCCCCTACGTGGATTAAGGCATGGCCGTGGATCGACTTCTGACTGAAATCGCCCGGGTCCACTTCCCCCGTCCGCCCGCGACGCCCGCGCAGCTCACTGCCTTCGAGGCGCGCGTGGGTTGGGATATGGATCCGAGCCTGCGTGCCTTCTACCTGCACTGCGACGGATGCACCCTCTTCGAGGCGCTCCCTGACGCCAAGTACCGCATCCTCCCGCTGGCGGAGATTCGCCGTGCACGAGTCGCCATCAGGGCCTCTGACGAAGACGAGGACGGAGCGCCTTCCATCTTCACCCTGGTGGACATGCAGGACACCAACTTCGTCGTCCTGGACGTCGCGCAGCGGGCCAATGGCCTCTACCCGCTGTTCGACGCGTTCCACGAGACCTTCCCGGAGATGGAGCGCATCGCGTCCTCGTTCGAGGAGTTCCTAGAGAAGGCGCTGCGCAGTGGCAACCGCTCCTACTGGCTGAGCGGGAACTCACCGGGGGAATGAACCTTCGGTGACGTCTGGAGCCCACTTGAGTGGTTCCTGTTTCTCGTCATCATTGAACCTCGTCAAACCGTCCGCCCACGGCGCCGGTCCGCTCCAGCGCATCCTTCCATGGCGTTACGCCCCAGAGTCTTTCGTGATGAGCTTCCGCAGTTTAGTTCCTGCGGTCGTCGGGTCCGTGCAATCCCGGTCAGTGCTCCGGCTCGCGGTACTCACACAACCCCAGGCCCCAAACCAACATGAACGACAGATGCACGCTCGGGTGGAACGGCAGGTAGTGCACCAGGGCCAGGACGTGGAAGCCCATGAAGGACAACAGCGCGCCCGTCGCCACCAGTGAGCCCATGCGGTGCCGTCGCACCAGCGCCCGGGCCAACAGCGCATGCATCGTCGCCAGCAACATCAGCCCCACGAGCCCCGTCTCCGCCCAGGCCGTCAGCCACAGATTGTGTGAATCCGTGGCCAGCAGGTCCGTGATGCCCGTCTCCGCCTGTGTCGCCAGCGCCGCGGGTTTGTGATTGCCGAAGCCCACGCCTACCCACGGGTGCTCGCGCACCAGGCGCCAGCCCACCGACATCGCCAGTGAGCGCTCCCCGCTGCCGAACAGGTTGTCCACCGCCTTGCCGAACCGCTCCCGCCACGCGGGCGTCAGCAACACCAACACCACCAGCGCCGCCGCCACCCCGAGCCCCGCCTTCCGGGCCGTGCCTCGCAACAGCAGCAACAGCGCCAGCACGCACACGCCCAGCGCTGCCCCCAACGCGGCCCTCGCGAACGCGCCGTAGATGGACAGCAGCAACCCCAGCACCACCGCCCCCGCC
>NZ_RAWG01000104.1 GCF_003611735.1 Corallococcus sicarius
GGAAGATGGCGCGGGCGGGCGTGGACCTGACGCTCTATGGCCACATCCACTCCTACTATTCGTTCTCGAACGCGGGCATCCCGGCGTACATCTCCGGCGGGGGCGGGGCCATCCCCGAGCGCTTCGACGGGGTGGGCCGGCACTACCTGGCGGTGGACGTGGATCCGTCGGTGGGGGTGCGGGACGTGGCGCTGGTGCGGGTGGATTGATCCGCGAGGTTTCCGGGGGAACCCTTGACGAAGCATGCGGGGCCGAGTTTCCGGCTCGCGAAGGGACCCCTTGAAAGAGCACTGAACATCTGGGCAGATAGGCGGCCTCAACGCCTTGTGAGGAGGCCCCCGCATGTTCGATTTCCCCGAGAACGATTCCATCTCCCCCGCGCTGCGCGCGTTGCTCGAGCTGTTCGCCACGGACCTGGCGGACGTGAAGTTCCCGGACGTGGACACGGCGGTGCTGGGCGAGGCCGCGGCGCAGGTGCGCGAGAAGGCGGAGGCGGTGGCGCGCGCGCAGGCGGCGCTGGATGCCGCGCGGCAGGTGTTGAACGAGAGCCAGGAGTCGCTGTTGCAGAAGGGGCAGCGGGCGCTGGCGTACGCGAAGGTGTTCGCGGAGGACGACGCGGAGCTGGGCGCGAAGCTGGAGGCCATCCACCTGCCGCGTCCCACGCGCAAGGCGGTCCGGGCGGACGGGCAGCCCACGGCGGTGGAGCCGGTGGGCATGGCCCCGGGCTCCGAGGAGAACGCCCCGCGCCGTCGTGGCCGTCCCCCCAAGGTGCGTCCGGTGGCTGGCGCCACGCTGTTCAACGAGAACGGCAACAACCCGGAGTCCCTCGTGGGAGCGCAGGACGACGCGTCCTCGGGCCTCCCGTCTTAAGTCCGGAGCTTCGGACACACGAAACCGCGTGCCCCCAGGTTGGAGGCCTGGGAACACGCGGCCTCGGTGTCACTGCCTGACAGCTAGTTCTTCGGGAACGCGGTCCAGCCGGTCAGCCAGTTGCTGGGGCCCACCGCGCCGACGAAGCGCGCGCTGGTGTCGAAGCCCGCGCCGGGCGTGGCCGCGTTGTCCGGGTTGAGCGCCGGGGAGCCCGCCGCCGGGGTGAAGTCCGGGGCGTCCAGGTTCAGCGCCGCGGTGAGCTGCGGATCCGCCACCTTGTTGTTCAGGCCCGCGGCCAGCACCTTCTCCGCCTCCACGAACTTGCTCACGTCCGGATCCGTCACCGTGCCCGCCGCGTCCTTCTTGGGGTTCGGCGCGTTGGGGATGGACACCGTGTCGCCCTTGTTGGTCCAGAACAGCGTGCCCTGCACGGACAGCTCCGGCGTGGCCGCGTTCCACAGCGCCGCGGAGGCCGTGCCGTCCACGTCGATGGCCTTGTCCGCGAAGCTCGCGACGATGACGTTGCGCAGGATGCCGCCCGCGCCCGTGTTGAACACCAGGCCCTCCTGCGCCGGCGTGGTGCCCGCCGCGCGCCCGGAGCCGATGAACGTCGCGTTCCAGATCTCCGGCGCCGAGTGCGGCTGCGCGGCGTTGTCGTTCTTGTTGCCGGACGCCTCGATGCCGCGGTTGCCCACCGTGGCGTTCTGCTGCACCACCAGGAACTGCACCTTGCCGCGCCAGCCCAGGTCGTAGTCCAGGCCGTCGTCGTCCGGCTGGCTGATGAGGATGTGCTTCAGGCCCGCCGTGCCGCCGAACATCTCCACGCCGTCGTCGGCGCCCTTGTGCACCTGCACGTAGTCGATGTCCGTCGCGGTGCCGCACGCGCCCGTCGTCAGGCCGTTGAGCTCGTTGTCCTCGGCCAGCTCGTAGCCCGCGAACTCGATGCGCGCGTACTTCAGCTTGCCGCAGTCGTGGGTGTCGTCCGTGCCGCCGTACTTCGTCTTCACGTCGCCGCTCGTGGCGAAGAAGCCCTCCACGGTGTTCTCGCCGCCGGCCACGTTGATGCGGGCCTTGCCCAGGAGCACCACGCCGCCCCAGTCACCGGCCGCGCGCGCACCGGCCGCCTGCGAGCTGGTGAAGACGATGGGCTTCTGCGCCGTACCCACCGCGTTCAGCTTCGCCTCGCGGGTGATGACCAGCGCGCTGCCCTGGTCGCCCAGGATGGTGGTGCCCGGCTCGATGGTCAGCGTGCCCTGCTCCACGAACACGTAGTTCTTCAGCGTGTACGTGGTGCCCGCCTTCCACGTCGTGTCCCCCGTGATGTTCGCCGTCACGTCCTGCGTGGTGGCGGTGGTGCCCCCATCCGGCGTCGGGGTCTTTTCGTCGTCATCGCCGCAAGCGGACAGCAGCGTCAGGCTGGAGAGGGCGAGGACGGATGCAAACAGGCGCTTCATGGGTGACGTCCTTTCGGGAGGAGATGGGAGTTACAGGGACCAGCCGAGCGCGGCGGTGAACGCCATGCCGGGCTTGTACGTCTGCACCGTCACGTCCCCCTGGCGGAGGGTGACGGAGGCGTTGAGGAGGTTCGCGGCGGTCAGCTTCAGCTGCGTCGCGCCAAGCTTCTGCGTGAGGGTGAGGTCCACGCGGTGGAAGGGCCGCTCGTACACATCCGGCAGGCCCTGCACGCCGACCTCGCTGATGCGCGGGCCGGACACGTTGTAGAGGATGGCGAATTCGGTGCCGCTCTCCGGCCGCTCATAGCCCGCGTTGACGTTGATCACGTAGGGCGACTGGCCCTGGAGCGGACGGTCCTTGTTCGTCTGCGCGCCCACCACGGCGGAGTCACCCAGGTCCACCTGCGACTGGATGAGCGTGAGGTTCGCGCCCACGCGCACCGGACGCAGCGTGGGGCTCAGGCGCGCCAGCGACGTGCGCGCCTCCAGCTCCAGGCCGTAGCTGTCCGCGCCCGCGGCGTTCTCGAAGCCCAGGTCCCCGCTGTCCGGGTTGCGGATGACGCGCTCGATGGGGTCCTGGAAGCGCTTGTAGAAGGCGCTCGCGGCGAGCACCTCGTTGTCCCCGACGAACCACTCCACGCGCGCGTCCAGGTTGTGGATGCGCGTCTCCAGCAGGTCGGGGTTGCCGGACACGTTCCGGCGGCGCACGAAGTCGAAGAAGATGAAGGGCGCCAGCTCGCGGAACGTGGGCCGCGCCAGCGTGTAGCTGTAGCCCGCGCGCACGTTGACCTTCTCCGACAGCGCGTAGATGGCGTTGAACGACGGCAGCAGGTCCAGGTAGTTGGAATCCGTGCCGCCCTCACCCTCCACGCCCGTGAAGGGGTCCTTCAGCGTCAGCTCCTGCGTGGACGCCTCCAGGCGCAGGCCGCCCACCAGGCGCAGGGGCTCCACGGGCTGGTAGTCCGCGGACACGTAGCCGGCGTAGATGCCCAGGAAGGCGTTGTAGGCGTCGTCCGCGCGGGTCGTCTCGCGCACGGTGATGGCGCTGCCCACGTTGTCGGGTGAGAAGAGCTGCTCGGGGGGCAGGGTGCGGTCCACCGGCGTCTCGTTGAGCAGGTAGCGGAAGCGGCGCGCGTTGAAGTCGCGGAAGGACACCTGCGTGAGCCCGCCCACCTTCACGCGCAGGCCGGAGGTGAAGGGCAGGGTGAGGTTGAGGCTGCCGCCGGTGGACGTCTCCCCCAGCTCCGCGAAGAAGCGCTCGCCGCTGTTGGGCTGGTTGGGGAAGGACAGCTGCGCGCCGGAGTCGCCCAGGCTGGCGCTGTAGAGGGTGTCGCGCGTGTCGGGCTCGTCGCGGTCCACGCGGGAGAAGTTGCCCTGCCAGTCCAGCTCCGCGTCGCCGAAGAGGCCCAGGCGGTGGAAGCCCCGGAGCTGGTTGAAGGACAGCGCGCGGGTGATGAACTGCAGGCGGGTGCTGGCGTAGGTGTCGCCGCGCACGTTGTTGTTGCCGTTGGCGGTGTACGTGCGCGTGTCGGTGCCGCGCGTGTAGAGGCTGAAGAAGGTCAGCTCGTTGTCGCGGTCGAACTGGTAGCCCACGCTGGCGAGGCCGCTCAGGTTCGCGGTGGAGAAGCCCTGCGTGGTGCGCGCGACGTCCTGGGACACGAGCGTGCCGGACTCGTCGCGGGAGGCGCGGGCGAAGTCGCCCACCTGCACGCCGTCGCGGTGGCCGTAGTTGACGGTGCCCAGGTAGCCCAGGCGCTGGTTGCCGAAGCGCAGCGTGTCGCCCAGGGACGCGCCCAGGCCCAGGTTGGGCGCGGCGCGCGTGGTGCGCTTCTCCCAGATGTTGCTGAAGGACTCCCACTGGCCTTCCAGCTGCTGCGCGGATCCGCTGTCCGCGCCCAGGCGGCGGTCGCGCGGAATCGCGTCGGGCAGGTCGCGGCTGGCGCTCGCGAAGCCCAGCGTCTCGCCGAAGCCGCCCTGCGCCTGCGAGTTGCGCTCGCGGAAGGTCGTCACCGTGTCGCCGCCCAGGGTGAGGCGCGGCTTGAACTCGAACTGGGACGGGTAGGTGTTGGTTTCGATGAGGAGCGTGCCGCCGCCGAAGGTGCCGGGCAGGTCCGCCGTGTAGCTCTTCACCACGTTGAGGTTGGCGAGCAGGCTGGTGGGGAACAGGTCCAGCGGCACGCTGGGCTCGTCCGGCTCCGGGCTGGGCAGGAGCGCGCCGTTGAGCAGCGTGGTGGCGTAGCGGCCACCCAGGCCGCGCAGCAGCACGTAGCGGCCGTCCACGACGGTGGCGCTGACCACGCGCTTCACCGCGTCACCGGCGCTGGAGTCCGGCGTGCGGGCGATCTCCTGCGCGCTGATGGCGTCGGAGACGGCGGCGGCCTTCTTGCGGTCCTGGAGCAGGGCGCCCTCGGCGCGGCGGTCGGAGCGGGCCTCGACGACGACCTCCTGCACCGCGCCCACGTCCGCGCCGAGCGCGACGTCCAGCTTCGTGGCCTTGCCCTGCGTGACGACGACGCCGGTGATGCGGCGGCCCTGGTACACGTCGTAGAAGGCGCGCAGGTCGTACTTGCCCGGCGGCAGCGCGAGCCGGTAGTGGCCGTCCAGGTCGGTGAGGGCCTGCTTCTGCGAGCCCGTCACGACCTTCACGGTGGCCTCGATGAGCCCCTCGCCGGTGGCCTCGTCCGTCAGCCGGCCGTAGATGCCGGTGAAGCCGGGCGGCGGCGTGGAGGACTCCGCGAGCGCCTCGTCGCCCATCGCGGCCTCGTCGGACGCGGTGGCCTCGGTGCCTTCGGCGGGAGTCGCGGTGGGATCCGTCACGGTGCCGGTCTGCGCGGCGGCCGGAGCGGAAGGCTCCGTAGGCTGCGCGGCCTGCGCGGGAGCGGCGCTTCCAGGCTGCGCAGGTGCGGTGTTCCCAGGCTGCGTGTCCTGCGCGGGTGCGGCGTTCCCAGGCTGAACGGCCTGCGCGGGCGCAACGGCGCCAGGCTGCGCGGGCTGCGGATTCGCGGCGCTCCCGGGCTGCGTCCCCAAGGAAGGCGCGGGGCTGGTGGGCAGCGCTCCGTCCGGCTGCGACGCGGCGGAACCACCGGGCGTCCCCGGCGGAGGCGGAAGCTCACCGGCGGGCTGCGCACCGGGCGTGGCGGAAGGGGTGGGGGCAAGGGGCGCTGTCGGCTCGGCGCCGGGCGCCTGCGCGAAGGCAGGCAGGGTGATGAGCACGAGTGACGCGACAAAGGCGCGCACGAAGTTCGAACGAGACAACACGGCTCTCCTTGCCGACAGCGACGCGCAATCAACGCGACGCCCGTGGCATTGGGATGAAGGGTTTGTGACGTCTCTGGCGGTGAACGGAAAACTCGGTGTCACGGACCGCGCGCGGCTCACACCGCGCGCGGGACACCCGATGCGCGACTCAGTCCGCGAGCCGCTCCGGCAACACGGCGACGGTGATGTTCCCGCCCCGCGCCAGGTCCAGCACTTCCATGGCACTGCCGTACGGCACCGCGTCGCCCGCGTCGAAGAAGACGATCTTGTCCGCTCGCGCGTTGAGCATGCGTTGCAGGCGGACCACCACCTGGTCGCGAGGCACCTCCTCGCGGTTGATGCGCAGCGTGCCGGCCTTGTCCACCGTGAGCACCACGGGGGGCTTCGCGTCCGGCGGCGGAGGCGGCGTGTTCTCCGTCTTGTCCGGCTTCGCCGGCACGTTCATCCACAGGTGCTTGGTCATCAACGGCGTGACGACCATGAAGATGATCAGGAGGACCAGCACCACGTCCACCAGGGGCGTCACGTTCATCGTGGGGCGGATGCCGCCCTTGCTGCCACCGACGTCGAAAGCCATGGCGCGTGCCTCCCCTTACTTCTTCTGCCGGTCGATGACCTGCAGGCTGATGCCCGGGAATCCAATGTCCTGCATCGCCTTGAAGACGCCGCGCACCTGCTGGTACGCCACGCCCCGGTCCGCCTTGAGCACCACGGGCGCGTCCGGCTTCGCCTGGTGCAGCGTCTTCAGCTCCACCACCAGCGCGTCCCGCGTCAGCTGCTTGCGGTCCAGGAAGAAGGACCCGTTGGCCGCGAGGCTCACCGTCGTGGGCTCCAGGTTCTTGTTCTCCGGATCCGGGTTCATCGCGACGGGCAGCTCCACCGCGGCGCCGGCCTCCAGTTGCGGCGTGACGACCATGAAGATGATCAGGAGGACGAGCACCACGTCCACCAGCGGCGTCACGTTCATCTCCGGCGTGATGCTCCTACGCGTGGCCGACATCGGTGGCCTCGCCGCGGGTGGAGACGACGTCCGCGCTGTTCGGGTGCTGCGGCGCGTGCCCGGCCACCGCGCGCTTGTCGTTGGCCATGTCCTCCAGGTGGTCCATGAACTCGCTGCGCGCCTGCTCCAGCGAGAGCAGCAGCGCGTCCGCGCGGGTGGACAGGAAGTTGAACATCAGCACCGCGGGGATGGCGACGAGCAGGCCCAGCGCGGTGACGACGAGCGCCTCGGCGATGCCGGCGGACACCGCGCCCAGGCCGCCGGAGCCCTCCTTCGCGATGCCGGCGAAGGCCTCGATGATGCCCACCACCGTGCCGAGCAACCCGACGAACGGCGCCACCGAGCCCACCGTGGCCAGCACCGACATGCCCCGGCGCACGTCCGCGGTGATGCGCTCGTTGATGCGCACCAGGTCGCGCCGGGTCAGCTCCACCGCGCCCAGCTTGCCGGCGGGCGCGCGGGACTTCGACAGGAACGTCTTCATGCCGCCGCCCAGCATCGTCGCCAGGTGGCTGCTCTTGTTGCCCTCCGCCTCCTTCACCAGCGCGTCGTGCTGCTGCGCCGCGAGGAGCGGACCGGCGCGGCCGGCGAACTGGCGGGACGCGGCGCGCGAGCGGAAGTAGACGAAGAGGCGCTCGAAGAACACGGCCAGCGACGCGACCGCGAAGGCGACCAGCGTCCAGGCGATGCACAGGGCGAAGACACCCATGTGCGCGTAGATTTCCTTGAGGTTGAAGTTCATGGCGGTGGTTTCCCGGGGAAGAGGGGGCGTCAGGACTTGAGGCGGAAGGGGACCTTGAAGATGCGGAAGACGGCGGTGGGCTGGCCGGACACGACGGCGGGCCGGAAGCGCCAGGTGCGCACGGCGGCCAGCGCGGCGCTGGCGAAGGGCTCGTCACCGCGCATCACCTTGAGTCCGGTGACGCGGCCGTCCACCTCGACGACGCCCTTGAGGATGACCATCCCCTCCTGACCCTTGGAGCGGGCCTCGGAGGGGTACTCGGGCAGCAGGTTCGCGGACAGCGGCTCCGGCGGCGTGGCCGACTCGGGGAGGTTGATGGGCTGGGCGCGACCGCCGCCAATGGCCATCCCCTCACCGCTGCCGGTGCCACCCACCACGCCACCCGGGACGAGCGTGCCGGTGCCACCGACGGCCATGGGCGCGGCGGCGACGACCTCCTTCTCGGCTTCGGGCGGCTTCTCCAGCGGCACCGCGTCCGGGGCCTTCAGCGGCGCGGGCGCGACGAGGGGGGCGGCCGGAGGCGGCGCCTTGGCGACCGCGGGCGGCGCGGCGCGGGGCGTGACCTTCACGACCGGCGGAGGGGGCGGCGGAGGCGGCTTCACCTCCACGACGGGAGGCGGAGGAGGACGGAAGACGACGTCCACCTTCTTCTCCTGGATGACTTCCTTCACGGTGTTGGCCGCGGTCATCGCCGCCACGGCGATGAGTCCGAAGACGGCGACCGACGCGGTGGTGGAGAGCGCGAACCGCCGGGCCGCGGCGGGGGCGCTGGAGGCGCTGTCGAACGTTTCGAACATGACGGGGACGCATATAGCGACGCCGTGTGTCACGAAGGTTCAGGGCCCGTGACACTTTGCCCGCGACCGTGTCTCGATTGGGTCACGAACCGCGGGCGTTCGGAAATCCACGCGGCAGGTGCGTCACGGCCTTGTCGGGAAGAACGGCGATGGGCGAGCCCCTCCGCCGCGTCTGCCACAGAAGGGCCACCAGCAGCGCGGTGTAGACCCACGCGAACGGCCGCGTGAGCAGCACCTGTCGCGCCAGCTCCGGGCCCAGCACCGTGTCCGACACGAGCATTCCCGTGAGCGCCACCAGCCCCACCAGCGCCCCATTGATCCGCGACCGCCCTTCCAGTGCCGCGCGGATCAGCGGCCACGCGAGCAGGTAGTTCGCGCGCCACGCCAACGGTGACAACAGCGTGACGCCCAGGCAGCCGAACGCGAGCAGGTCCACGGGCCCGGGCCGCGCCCACAGCAACGCGGCGACGAACAGGCCCAGCGCCACGGCCTGCGCCAGCGACATCGCGCCCGAGGGCGGCAGCGACTCCGGAGGCAGCACCAGCGACATCAGGAGCGTGGGCAGGCCCTGCGGGTTGTGGCCCAGCGCCCACGGCGGTGTGGTGCGCGCGAGCGTCTCCGTCCAGGCCTGCAATTGGGACAGCGTCCCCGCCCACCCGTAGCGGATCAGCGTGGGCAGCACCAGCACGGCGCCGAAGAGGGCCGTGGTGCCCACCACGCGCCAGTGCCTGCGCCAGAGGAAGAACAGGCCCAGCAGCGCGGCGGGCGGCTTGAGCAGACACGCCACGGCGAAGGCGGCGCCAGGGCCCCAGGCACGGCCGCGCTCGGCGCCCACGGCCGCGAGCACCAGCAGCCACAGCAGCACGGCGTCCACCTGGCCGTAGAAGATTTCAAAGGAGAACGCGGGCAGCAGCGCGAGCGTGGCGAGCACCGGCGCCCAGGGCCACGGCGTTGCTTCGCCGGAACCGGATGGGGACCCGGGCGCGGGCCTGGCGCGGCGCGTGAGCACGGACACGGCGGCCAGGGCGAGCACCGAGCCCAGGTTCCACAGGGCCACGGCGACGCGTGGGGGCACGGCGGTGAAGGGCAGGAAGAGGGGCGCGGTGACGGGCGCGTACTTGAACGGCATGGTGCCGTCCTCCGCGCGGTACAGGTCCGTGCCCTCGCGGAAGCGCTCGGCGGCGGTGAGGTAGACGCGGAAGTCCACGCCGCGCCTCGGGTGCTGGCCCACGGCGACGGCGGCCACGGCGAGCACCAGCAACAAGGCCCACTCCACCTTCAGGGACGCGCGCGGGGACGCACGGAGGAGCGGCAGGTCAGCGGTGCTCATTCACAAAAGGAGGCAGGGGGTGGGGCGCGCACCATTCCACGCGGAGGCGCCCCACCGCAATTACAGCCCGTAGGCTTCCAGCAGCCGCAGCCACACCTCGCTCATGGTCGGGTACGACGGCACCGCGTGCCACAGCGTGTCCAGCGTCACCTCGCCCGCGACGGCGATGGTGGCCGCGTGGAGCATCTCCCCCACGCCGGGGCCGGTGAACGTGGCGCCCACGATGATGCGGCGCTGCTCGTCCACCACCAGCTTGGCGGTGCCCTTGAAGCCCTCGCCCAGCAGCGACGTGCCGGCCACGTCCCCCAGCTCGTACTGCACCGTCTTCACCGGCACGCCCGCCTTGCGCGCCTGCGCCTCGGTGTGGCCCACGCTGGCCACCTGCGGGTGCGTGAAGATGACCTGCGGCGTGGCCTTCGTGTCGGCCCAGGCCTTCGCGGGCTTGCCCAGGAGGATGTCGCCCACCAGCCGTCCCTGGTACTTGCCCATGTGCGTGAGCAGGTTGCGGCCGTTCACGTCGCCGCACGCATACAGCCAGTCGCCGTCCACGCCCTTCGCGCGGAGCTGATCATCGACCTCGATGCTGGCACCGGACTTGAGGCCCAGCGTGTCCACGCCCAGGTCGTCCGTGCGCGCCGTGCGCCCCATCGCCACGAGCAGCGCGTCCGCGCGCAGCGTGTCCCGGTTGGTCAGGGTGATGGTGAACTCGCCCTTGCCCTCGCCGGAGCGCTGCACCTTCGTCGCCTGTGTCTCCAGGAAGACGCGCACGCCCGCGTCGCGCAGCGCCTGCGCCAGCTGCTCGCCCACGAAGGGCTCGAAGCGCGTGAGCAGGCGTGGACCGCGCTGCACCAGCGTCACCTCCGAGCCCAGGTCGCGCCAGGCCTGCGCCAGCTCCACCGCCTCCACGCCGCCGCCCAGCACCACCAGCCGGCCCGGCACCGCCTTGGCGCCCGTGCCCTCACGGTTGTCCCAGGGCCGTGACTCCTTGAGGCCCGCGATGTCCGGGTGGCGCGGCTTGCTGCCGGTGGCGATGACGACGGCCCGGCGCGCCTCCAGCTCGCGCACCTTCCCCTCCTTGCCCTCCACGCTCACCTTTCGCGGGCCGGTGAGCTTGCCGCGGCCCCGCACCACGGTGAGCTTCGCGCCCTCCGCCCACTTCGCCTGGGACTTGTCGTCGTAGCCGGACACCATCTTGTCGCGGTGCTTGAGCACGGCGTCCACCTTGAGCGGCCCCTGGAGGAGCTCGCGCACGCCGGGCGTGTGCTGTGCCATCCACAGCGTCTCGCCGGGGTGGAGCAGGGCCTTGCTGGGCATGCAGGCCCAGTACGAACACTCGCCGCCCAGGAGCTCGTGCTCCACCAGCGCCACCTTCAATCCACCCGCCGCGGCACGCGCCCCCGCGTTCTCCCCCGTGGGCCCCGCCCCAATCACCACCACGTCGAAAGTCTCGGCCATGAAGCCTCCCACGTCCTGCTTGCACGGGTGCGGAGGCCGCGCCAATCAGACCGGCCGCCCGAGTCGGATGGTGGAAAGAGTGGCTGATCACCACCGGACAGCCGCACGGCTTCTGTCAGGACCCGCGGGCCCGGTGCGTCGGGGCGCGCACGGTTCGCGCGGTGGGTGCGCGGCGGGAGGTGTGCCATGGGACGTGTCGCCAAGGGGGTCCTGGTTCGCTCCGCGCGGTCGTGACGCCTGGGAACGGTTCGCCGTTCCCCCAGACGGTGTCCGCGTGGTGGCGCCTTGAGTGCCCATCCCTTTCAAGGTGTAGGGAGCGTGTCGCTCCCTGGTCGTGCGTGTAGGGAGGCATGTTGGGGCCGCGAGACCACTCGTTCGCGGTTCTCTGTGCACCGCGAGCATGGTTTTCATGCTTTCGCTTTGCGGGAGGCGCCTCGTTCCCCGAAGTCGTTGCACAACGACCGCACTCCAGACAGCCCTTTCGCTCCTGGGGCGCACTGAAGAACCGAGGTCGGACACCCCACGGCCGTCAGGTGTTCTCGTCTCCTCTGAGCACCCGCGCCGTCGAGACATGTCGGTCGACTTCTTGCCTCGGCGCATACCCTTTCTTCACCTTCTTCTTCGGCCCTCGGGGATGCTTGCGCAGTTTCGCCGGATTGACATGGCTGGCCATCCTCAGCAGTTCCTTGCCCAACTCCTCATCCGTCTGAGACTCGAAACCGCGCCAGAGCTTTTCGGGAATGGCAATCATCATCCCGCCATAGGTGGCCTTCACTTCGCCTGCCACGTAGTAGCTGGACAGTTCCGTCGACTGCAGCCGGTGCTCGGCCTCGACTGCCGCCAGAATCACCGCCAGCACGTTGTACGCCATCACCGCCACGCCGAAGGCCAGCAGGGCCGCTCGCGGGTAGCCCAGCGTCCTCACTTCGCTCTTCAATACCGATTCCAGCCGGCCGAACATCCCCTCGATGCTCCAGCGCCGCCGGTACAGCCCCGCCACTTCCTTGGCCCCCATGCGCTCAGCGGGCACGTTCGTCAGCAAACGAATGCAGCTCTCGCCATCCTCGGTCGGCTCCTCCAACTGCAACTCAATCCGCCGCAGCCGCAAGCGCCGCCCCTGCTCGTCCTCCACCTCGACGGCCTGCTCGAAGACGACTCCCGTCTCGACACGCCCCACCTTCTTCATTGGCCCCACCTCGGCCGGGTGGGGAGAGCGGCCATGCTCCCGGATGAGAAAGGCGGCCTGCTTGTCCTCAATGGCGAAGAGAATCCGCGTCGTCGAGAAATTCCTGTCCGCCAACCACAACTCCCCCGCTTGCATTCGTTCCAGCACCGGCCCCAGCAGCGTCCGCTCCTGCGCGTGCGCATCCTCCGCCGGGAACATGTCCACCACCAGGTCCCACTCCGGCGCGTAGACCACCAGCGACTGCCCGGGCAGCGCCGCTCCTCGAAAGCCCCGCAGCGGCTTGAGTCGTTTCTGGCTGGCTGCCAGGTGGTTCCCATCCAGCACGCGCACGCGATAGCCCGCCGCCCAGGACGGCTGCTGGAGCTTCAGGTGCTTCAGCACGGGCGCCAGTCGCTCCCTGCAGCCCTGCACCAGCGCACGCACCACCTCGGGCTCGGTGTGGTGCACCTTGTCGTAGAGCGCCTGCAGCGACACTTTCAGCTCGCCATGGGCCTGGGCCGCGGCATGCAGCGACGGCCGCAGGCCCAAGGCCACCAGCGCCATCAGGTCCACCTCGGTGGAGAAGAGCAGCTCGCGGGTGTACTGCCGCTGGCGATGCTGCTCGAACAAGGCGTCGAGCCACTCGGGACTCAAGGCCCGCTGCATGAGCAGCCGCGCCATGACAGGCAAGGGACTCTGGCGCACGAAGCGCTCGAAGACGGCTTCCAGGGCCATGACTCTTCCTCCGGCCAACCTCCCTGAAAGATGCTCTCGGCGGCCCTTCCAGGCGCCGCGGCCCGCAGCTACCGCTCCTGCCGCCCCACCCGCCAGGGAGCCTCCTCCAACACCTTGAGAGGGGTGGGGCCCGTACTGCCAGAAGTCTGGCTGCGGCGGCCCTCGTGCCGGTGCAAGAGGCGGCACGTCCAGGGGCCGTTTCAAGTGCTCCCGCACGTGCCTGAGCGCAGGCGAGTGGGCGAGGTAGGCGAGGACACGGCGCCGTCCCCCGTACCGGCCGCAGCGAAGGACGTCCTCCTTGAAGGTGCGCTGGAGGAGACCTGGCCAGTCGAGCCGCGGCGAGCGCTGACGCCGGGTCACCTGACGTGCCTCACGCTGCGCAGCGCGGGTGTTCTCCTCCAGTGTGGCTGCTGCGGCGTGGAACACCGCGACCTTGCTCGAAGAGTGCCCAGGAGGAACGACCTGTCGATCTTCATTCCGAGCGTGAGTCGTATTGAATGGAATGGCTGGCTGATGTGAGAATGGGTATCACCTGTTCAAGGGGTGTCCCATGGCCTCACCCGACGATGCTCCTCCCTCCGGAAGTCCCGGAACCTCCGAGCCTCAGCTGCAGCGCATCGTCGGAGCGCGTGTCGGCCGGCTTGTGGGTGTGAGCCCGGACGGTCTGGCCCTGGTGGATTTCGAAGGCAATCCCTCGCCAGGTCCCGTCACCGCCCGGAGCTTCGTGACGCTCGAACCGGCACAGCTCCGCGTGGCCATAGAGGAGCGAAGGGATGCCGCGCTCCTGTTCGAGGAGGGCGACCCGACCCGGCCCTTGCTCGTCGCGCTGGCACAGCGGGCTGGCGCCCCTTCCCTGTTGGAGCAACTGCTGGATGACGCCTCCCGGCCCGGAGGAGCGGAGCGCCCTGCCGACGCGCTGTCCACTCCTTCCGAGGCAAAGGATTCCAACCAGGAAGAGCGGCGCGTCCTGGGCGCGCAGCGTGAACTGGTGCTGCAGGTAGGAGAGGCCAGCATCATCCTTCGCCGGGATGGCACCATCCTCCTGCGGGGAGTCCGGGTGGAGAGCCGTGCTTCGGGGCTCCAGCTCATTCGCGGTGGCAAGATCGAGTTGAACTGAGTTCCCCGGGGGACGCATGGCCGACGACGGACACATCGATGGTGCGGGCAAGCTGCGGGCCCGGCTCAAGCGCTCCCGTGACTACCGACAGAAGGGCTATTCGCACATCGATGGCGATGGGGGACGGAAGAGCGCCTATTTGGATCTGGATGTCATCAGGTCCGTGCTCTTGAGCCGCGGAACCGACGCCCAGGGCAAGGTGGCGCGGGGCTCCAGGGAACATGCGAGTCATTACATCTTCGGCCACGGCCGGAACTTCCACATCGGGCAATCGCCGTATAGCAATCAGGGCCACCATCTGCTCCCGGAGGAGGCGCTCTCCCCCAACTACCTTGGCAGCGATCAACTGCGAATGCTCCAGGGCGTGGACTACGACATCAACAATGGGGAGAACATCATCTTCCTGCCATCGAGGTCGCGTGATTCGGATTTCCATAAGCTGCCGCATCACTCAGGCAGTCATCCGAAGTACACGAAGCAGATTGCCAGGGACATGGGGGCCGTCCGGAAATCCTTGAACGCGGCACTGGCGAAGGACAAGAAGCACAAGCTGTGGAACCCTCCAACCGACATCCGGGACCGACTGATGGGGCTTCAAGAGCAGTACTGGGACTTCCTGGTGGGCGCCGGCCCCATTGCCATCAACACGTTCAAGAAGCCGCTGCCCGCGAAGAAGAAGCTCGGCAAGCGCTCGAAATAGGAGGAGCCCATCATGGTCAGCTATTACCCCTGGGTGGATGACGACGACGATGAGTCCTTCGCGTGCCTGGATTCGTTCCGAAAGGAAGAGTTGGGCGACAAGGACTACCTGCTGGACGAAGGCATCCCCTGCAAGGATTGGTTCCCCAAGGAACTCATCTTTGATCTGGACAAGGAGGGAGGCAGCAAGCTGACGGATAGCATCCCCAATGCATTCTCCCTGCTCGTCATTTCTTCGAAGCTCAAGGGCATCCTGGAGAGGCAGGCGCCTGCGAATCCCATCGAATTCCTTCCGGTGCGCCTGCGCACTCCGCGCAAGAAGATCCTGGAGCCGTCCTACTTCATCGCCAACGTCCAGGGCACCGTGGCCTGCATGAATGCGAAGAAGTCTGACTTCGTGATGGATTCCATTCTCAAGACCCAGGTGCAGCGCTTCCGGAGGTTGGTGCTCGATGAGAAGAAGATTCCCAAGGACGTGAAGATCTTCCGGCTTGCGGAAATGCCATCGCTCATCCTTGTTCGGGAGGATCTGGGCCAGGACATCCTGGACGAGGATTGCGAGGGGATGACCTTTCAGGACCTGGATGATTATGGTGTTGAGTTCCGGAAGCGCGCGCAGTCCTAATACTACAGTTGTAGTTCGGAAGACCTACTGGGTGGCCTCCTGTTGATCCAACAGGAGAGGTCGCCGGAGGTTTCCCGTGGGGGCACAGGTCGAGGCCGAACATGACGAGGTGGTCCTGGCGAGAAGGCTGGCCAAGGAGTTCGAGCGAGTCGCCGCATGGCTGGAACCGCACTTCCGCCGAAGAGAAGCGCACGAAGCAGCCAGCCTCTACGTGAAGGCGCTGCTGTCGCGAGCCGAGAGGAAGAATGCGTGGGGCCTGGCCGAGGCGGCTGGCAGGCCCGCGCCGTACTGCTTCCAGCACCTGCTGCTGCGAGCGAAGTGGAACGAGGAGGCCGTGCGCGACGACGTGCTGGCGTACGCGCGCGAGCAACTCGGCGAGGGAGGCGTCCTGGTGGTCGACGAGACGGGCTTCTTGAAGAAGGGCGAGAAGTCGGCCGGCGTGGCACGCCAATATACGGGCACCGCGGGGCGGATTGAGAACTGCCAGGTGGGCGTCTTCCTCGCCTACGAAACGCCCCGTGGCCACGCGCTGATAGACTGGGAGCTGTACCTGCCCGAGCAGTGGACGCAGAGCAGGCCCCGGCGCCAGGAGGCCGGTGTTCCGGACGCGGTGACCTTCCGTACCAAGACCCAACTGGCCCAGGTAATGTTGCTGCGAGCCTTCGAGGCGGGTTTACACCCACCCCTTTCAAGGTGTAGGGAGCGTGTCGCTCCCTGGTCGTGCGTGTAGGGAGGCATGTTGGGGCCGCGAGACCACTCGTTCGCTGTTCTCTGTGCACCGCGAGCATGGTTTTCATGCTTTCGCTTTGCGGGAGGCGCCTCGTTCCCCGAAGTCGTTGCACAACGACCGCACTCCAGACAGCCCTTTCGCTCCTGGGGCGCACTGAAGAACCGAGGTCGGACACCCCACGGCCGTCAGGTGTTCTCGTCTCCTCTGAGCACCCGCGCCGTCGAGACATGTCGGTCGACTTCTTGCCTCGGCGCATACCCTTTCTTCACCTTCTTCTTCGGCCCTCGGGGATGCTTGCGCAGTTTCGCCGGATTGACATGGCTGGCCATCCTCAGCAGTTCCTTGCCCAACTCCTCATCCGTCTGAGACTCGAAACCGCGCCAGAGCTTTTCGGGAATGGCAATCATCATCCCGCCATAGGTGGCCTTCACTTCGCCTGCCACGTAGTAGCTGGACAGTTCCGTCGACTGCAGCCGGTGCTCGGCCTCGACTGCCGCCAGAATCACCGCCAGCACGTTGTACGCCATCACCGCCACGCCGAAGGCCAGCAGGGCCGCTCGCGGGTAGCCCAGCGTCCTCACTTCGCTCTTCAATACCGATTCCAGCCGGCCGAACATCCCCTCGATGCTCCAGCGCCGCCGGTACAGCCCCGCCACTTCCTTGGCCCCCATGCGCTCAGCGGGCACGTTCGTCAGCAGACGAATGCAGCTCTCGCCATCCTCGGTCGGCTCCTCCAACTGCAACTCAATCCGCCGCAGCCGCAAGCGCCGCCCCTGCTCGTCCTCCACCTCGACGGCCTGCTCGAAGACGACTCCCGTCTCGACACGCCCCACCTTCTTCATTGGCCCCACCTCGGCCGGGTGGGGAGAGCGGCCATGCTCCCGGATGAGAAAGGCGGCCTGCTTGTCCTCAATGGCGAAGAGAATCCGCGTCGTCGAGAAATTCCTGTCCGCCAACCACAACTCCCCCGCTTGCATTCGTTCCAGCACCGGCCCCAGCAGCGTCCGCTCCTGCGCGTGCGCATCCTCCGCCGGGAACATGTCCACCACCAGGTCCCACTCCGGCGCGTAGACCACCAGCGACTGCCCGGGCAGCGCCGCTCCTCGAAAGCCCCGCAGCGGCTTGAGTCGTTTCTGGCTGGCTGCCAGGTGGTTCCCATCCAGCACGCGCACGCGATAGCCCGCCGCCCAGGACGGCTGCTGGAGCTTCAGGTGCTTCAGCACGGGCGCCAGTCGCTCCCTGCAGCCCTGCACCAGCGCACGCACCACCTCGGGCTCGGTGTGGTGCACCTTGTCGTAGAGCGCCTGCAGCGACACTTTCAGCTCGCCATGGGCCTGGGCCGCGGCATGCAGCGACGGCCGCAGGCCCAAGGCCACCAGCGCCATCAGGTCCACCTCGGTGGAGAAGAGCAGCTCGCGGGTGTACTGCCGCTGGCGATGCTGCTCGAACAAGGCGTCGAGCCACTCGGGACTCAAGGCCCGCTGCATGAGCAGCCGCGCCATGACAGGCAAGGGACTCTGGCGCACGAAGCGCTCGAAGACGGCTTCCAGGGCCATGACTCTTCCTCCGGCCAACCTCCCTGAAAGATGCTCTCGGCGGCCCTTCCAGGCGCCGCGGCCCGCAGCTACCGCTCCTGCCGCCCCACCCGCCAGGGAGCCTCCTCCAACACCTTGAGAGGGGTAGCCTTGAGTGCCCATCCCGGTCGTGTCCTCGGGTCCAACGGATCCGGACGCGACCGACAGGAAACCGTTTTCGTTCATGTCCTCATCCAGGTCTCGCCGTCCCCGCGCGTCGTCCCGACGTTCGGGTTCCTCGCTGTTCCATTCCCAGGCTCCGTCCGCGCGTCACCTGCGCGTCCAATCCACCCTCTCCGAGGAGGTCTCGCTGCTCTTCCGTGGCGAGCTGTCCGACCCCGTGCTCGATGGCCTCGCGCTGACGTCCTTCGAGCTGTCCCCCGAAGGCGCACCGCGCGCATCGGCTACACGCTGCCACCCGACGCCACCGACCTGGCCGCCGTGAAGGAGGCCCTGGTCCGCGCGGAGGGCTACCTGCGCTCGCAGCTGGCGCAGCACCTCAACCTCAAGCGCACCCCGCACCTGCGCTTCATCCACATGGGCACCGCCCCACGCCTGGAGGCGCCCGACGACAGCGGCTGGGAAGACGGGGAAGGGGGTGAAGCATGATGCCCCGCATCCTCGAGGTCCCACCGGGCGCGGTGCCCCTGCTCGCCTGGGCCCGCGCGGTGCCCGCCGCCGCGCTCAAGCAGCTCCAGCAGCTCGCCGCGCAGCCCTACGTCGTCGAACACGTGGCGGTGATGCCGGACGTGCACCTCGCGTCCGGCGTGTCGGTGGGGACGGTCTTCGCCACCGAACACCACGTCGTCCCCGGCGCGCTGGGCAACGACCTGGGCTGCGGCGTGAGCGCACACCGCTTCGCCTTCCCCGCCGCGTCGCTGTCACGCGCTGACCTGGAGGGGCTCCTGTCCCAGCTCGCGAGGGTCGTGCCCGTGGGAGACGCCGTCCACCGGGGGCGGGGGCTGCCGCTGCCTCCCGGGTTGGAGGCGCCGACGCTGTCCACCCACCGGCTCACCCAGGCCTGGGCGCGACTGGCGCCCAGACACCTGGGCACGCTCGGGGGCGGCAACCACTTCCTGGAGCTGGACCGCGACGGGGCCGGGGACCTGTGGCTGCTCATCCACTCCGGGTCGCGGGGCGTGGGGGCCGCGGTGGGCGAGCACCACCAGCGCGTGGCGAAGGCGCTGGGGGAGGGCACACCGCCGGCCCTGCGCACCGACACCGAGGCGGGCGTGGCGTGCCTCCATGACCTGGCCCTGGCGTGCCGCTTCGCCCGCGCGAACCGGGACACGCTCGCCGCGCGGGCCCTCGCGGTGATGGCGGACGTGCTCGGCGTGGCCCCGGACCCGGGCAGCACCGTGGACGTGCACCACAACCACGTCGCCGCCGAGTCACACTTCGGCCGCACGCTCCAGGTGCACCGCAAGGGCGCGGTGGGCCTGGACGCGGGCGCGCGGGGGCTCATCCCCGGCTCCATGGGCACGGCCTCCTACGTCGTCGAGGGCCGGGCCGAGCCGCGCGCCTTCCGCTCCTGCTCCCACGGCGCGGGCCGCGTGCTCACCCGCACGGAGGCCCGGGCCCGCATCCGCCCGGACGCGCTGGTCCACGCCCTGCGCCGGGTGGTGTTCGACGAGGGCCGAGCCGGCTCCCTCGTGGAGGAGGCGCCCGCCGCCTACCGGGACCTCTCCGAGGTGCTGGAGGACGAGGCGGACCTCGTGACGCCCTGCGTCCGACTCACCCCCCTGGCCGTGCTCAAGGGCTGAGCGGGGGGCGCCTGTCGGGTGGGCGACACCCCGTCCGCCCGGCCGGCCACCCGGGGGTCCCGAGTGTCGCGCGGTGGGTGATCGCCCCCCCGGGCTCCCCGGCGAAGGGGGGGCCCATCGTCAGAGTGGGTTCCCCTCGCCCGTGAAGATGCCGTAGTATCCGCCCGAAAGTACGCGTGCGAACCTGCTGGGGCGTCGTCTAATGGCAGGACGTCAGACTTTGACTCTGATTATCAAGGTTCGAATCCTTGCGCCCCAGCCACTCCGCTCCGGGGGGACGCGGCCAACGTCCGTCCGGAGGTAGAAGGCGGTGGGCTGATGCCGCAGAAGACGCTCCTGCTGGTCACCGTGGGCAATCCACCGTCCACGCTCGTGAACTCCTTGCAGGAACCGCTGGCGACCCACATGGGCGTCAGCGCGGTCGTGAGCCGGACGGCGCTGTCGTCCCCTGCCTACGCCTTCAACAAGGACCGCAGCCAGTACCACTGCAACGCCATCATGCGGCGGCTGGGCACGTTGCTGGAGGACGCGCCGCAGGAGCTGGTGATGGGCGTGACGGACGCGGACCTCTTCGTGCCGGACTCGCCCTTCGTCTTCGGTGAGGCGGACCGCGAGTCCAAGGTCGCGGTGATGAGCCTCTACCGGTTGCGCCAGGGCGCGGAGGGGGAGGCGCTGCGCCGCCGCGTGCAGGTGGAGGCCGTGCACCAGGCCGGCCACCTCATCGGCCTGTCCTACTGCGAGGACGCGCGCTGCGTGATGTTCTTCCCGCAGACACCCCAGGACTGCGACCGCAAGCAGCTGGGCCCCTGCAATGTCTGCCGCAATGAGCTGAACCGCCTCAACCGCTGAAGGTCCAGCCCGCCGCCGGTGGGCCTCACGGGCAGGCGTAGGTGCTCGACGGTCCCACGTCGGCCAGCGTCAGCGCGCGGCACTGCATGACGGCGCCCCGGGCGGGGAAGCGCTTGGAGACGTAGGCGCCCAGCGCGTTCCGGATGAGCAGCGGATCCACGAAGACCACCCCGGTCGCGGAGCCCTGCTGCGGCCAGGCGACGTTCTCCACATACGTCTGGGGCGAGGGTGCGTAGAGCCAGAACGCGTTCCCGGTGAAGTTCACGAGGAGGTTCTCCTCGTAGTAGCCGTCCTTCGGGACCTCCGAATAGGTGCAGCCGTTGGACTCCATCTTGTTCCCGCCAATCTCGATGGCGTTGTCGGACGCGCCGACGACGGTGTTCGCGACGACGCGGACCGAGTCCGCGGGCCAGTGGTAGCAGCTGGCGTCCAGCTTCCCGCTGGGGAGCATGAACGCAGGCCCGACGACTCCCTCGAAGTGGTTGTCATGGAGGAAGTGGGAGGATTCGTGGATCCGCACGCCCATCGCGTTGATGAACCAGTTGCCGTGGACGTGGGCGTTCGTGCCCATCCGCAGGACGAGCCGGTCCTGCGTGTTCCGGAACGTGTTGAAGCGGAAGACGTTGTAGTTCGTCTTGCTGGAGATCATCTCCTGTGACGGCTCGATGTTCTCGAACAGGTTCGACTCGACGATGGTGGACAGGTCACCCACGGTCTTGACGTCACCGATGATGCCGGAGCCCAGCTGGATGGACTCCCCGTTGTTGCTCCCGCCAGAGGACTTCTTGCCGTAGAACAGGTTGTAGGCAATCCGGTTGTCCACGTTCCCGCAGTTGGTGGCGTTGCAGGTGATGCGGATGCCCTGGGCCGGCAGGTTCTCGAAGCGGTTGCGGAGCAGGCTGTTCCGCACGCTCGAGTTCTGCAGCTTGATGCTTCCGTCCGCGACCGTGGGCTCTGGGCCCGCGTCGATGAGCGCGTTGTGCCGGAACTGACAGTCCTTGGCCCGGTTGAACGAGATGACGTTCTGCTTCCGCGCGCCCCTCCAGACGAACCCGTCCACGTTCAGCCACTCGCCGGAGATGCTCAGGGAAGACGCGCCCGTGAAGACGACCTTCCCGCGCGTCTGCGCCCGGAGCGTGATGGGCTGGGTGGCGGTGCCGTGCTGGGTGAAGTTGATGCTCGCGCCGTCGTAGGTCCCGTCACGGACGACGATCTCCGCGCCAGGTACGGCCGCCGCGATCTGCTGGTTGATCTCCGCGACGGAGGTGGCCAGAGGGGCCACGACCGTCGAGCCTCCCCATGCGGGTGCGGCGAAGGCGAGCAGGGCGGCCGAGGCAGCCGTGAGGCACGAGCGGAAGGGAGTGGCTGGGGGGGTGGGCAGGATGGACATGAAAAACATTTAATACATGATTTTCTGATTGAGCGGGAAGTGGGGTGCAGTGAACCGGGACGGTGAATGCCGCTGCGTGCGTTGACGTCCCAGGGCGCGCGCCCTGTAGTGTTCGGGCGGAACGTGCGGCAGGGCCGGCGGCACAGCGGGAGACTTTGATGATGAGCATGCGGCGATGGCTCGGTGCGGTGGTGGCGTTGGGCTTGTTGGGTGCGTGCGAGCCCTTCGAGGACGGAGGTGGCGGTGGCACCACGGGCGACGTCCTCTTCGACAAGGGCTTCGCCTTCGTGCGCGGCGACCGGAACATCTACGTGGTGGACGACGACGGCGACCCGAACAGCCCGCAGCGGCTGACGACGGCGGGTGGCGCGTACACCCCCTCGATTTCGCGCGACGGCACCAGCATCGTGTTCGTGCAGAAGGTGGGCACCACCACGTCCCTCCAGACGGTGCCCACCACGGGCGGCACGGTGGCCACGCTCCTCACCAGCAACGACCCGGCGTGCGGCGCGTGCACCAACTTCCGCGGACCGACCTTCAGCCCGGACGGCCGCACCATCGTGTTCGCGTTCGACCCGCGCCCGGGCGCCGCCAGCTCGCTGGCCCGCATCAACGTGAACGGCAGCGGCTTCACGGAGCTGACGCCCGGCACGACCATCTCCTACGGCGCGCCGTCCTTCTTCCCCAGCGGGAACACGGTGGTGGCGCCCGCGGGCAACAACACCTTCCAGTACAACCAGCTCGCCTTCGTGCCGGCGGCCGGTGGCAGCCCCACCTATGTGTCGCTGGGCAACGAGGTGCTGGCCATCGCGAACCGCGCGGTGGTGTCGCCGGACGGGCGGCAGGTGGCGCTGGACGGCCGGCTGTCGTCGGGCAGCACGCGCATCTTCGTGGGCAACGTGTCGGCCACGGGCCTCAGCGGAAACCTGCGGCGGCTGACGGACTACACCGCGAGCACCGTGCAGGAGAGCTTCCCCAGCTGGGCGAGCAGCACTTCGCTGGGCTTCCTCTTCAACGACTCCGGCGGTGACCCCAGCATCTACCGCGCCCCGGTGTCCTCGACGGCCAGCTCCGTCACCCTCGCGGTGCCCGCCGCGAACGAGCCCTTCTACGGGCCGCTCTGAGCCGCAGACGCCCTAGTACTCACCCAGGGGCCGCGGTCCCTTCGCGGGGGGCGCACGGGGGGCCTTCCACTGCTCCTTGTACTGCGGCAGGGAGGGGCTGCGGGGGTCCACGGCCCGTTGGGGTTTGTGCAGGAGGGTCGTGACGCTGATGAACATCATGACCAGCGCCACGAACGTAGAGAGCAGGGCTTCCGGCAGCCCGACGCCTGCGCCCGCGGGGCGGCTCTGGTCGGGAGCCTCTGGAAGGTAGGTGACATCCACGGGGGAGCCGGGACGCAGGTCCCACCAGCCCTCATCCGTCTCGCTGTACTCATGGTGGAGTTCCGTGCCGTCCGGCAGGCAGAAGGTGTAGCGCAACTCCGTATTGTCGGATGCATACGGGGTGACGCTCAGCACCGTGCCCTGCACGTGGACTCCCTCCCGGATGAAACGCCGGGTGGTCGCGTAACGCCTCCAGGTGACCACCAGTAGCAGGGCAGGAATGCCCATGAAGAACACTGCGAGCACGGCTCTACCCAAAGGGCTCATGGCGTTGTCAGGATGAGGGGGGCCGCGTAGCGGTGGCAATCCGGAGAACCCGCTGGCTGGCCGCCTCCGGCACCGCCTTCCCCAGCAGCGCCACCAGCCCGATGAGGCTCAAGAGCACGAGCACCACGCTGAGGAAGAGGGCGAGGCCCAGGGTCATCACCCCGTGGCCCTCCGGGTAGCTTCGGCGCGGATCCTCCCGGCCGTAGAGCACCTGGACAGGGTCCCCGACGCGCAGGCGCTTCCACAGCTCCGGAGAGACAGCGTGCTGCCCCCTCTGCTGGGTGCCCTCCAGCGGCGTGAAGGCGTAGTACAGCAGGTACTCCCGGTCGTCCGACGCCGCGATGAGCTCCTTGCGGAGCACCGTGCCTTGCGCGTGCAGCCCCTCGCGCACGATGCGCGTGTCCATCCGGTACGTCATCCACGTCATCACCAGGAACGTCAGTCCGAGCAGCACGAACGACGCGCCCAGGATGCGTGCCGCGAGTCGGGCCATGGGCTCAGGCCTCCTGGGCTCCGGCGGCCCGTAAGAGAACCACCACGCCCGTGACGATGGCCCCTCCCGCCACCAGGAAGGCCAGCAGGGCGCCCTCCAGGGGCATCCCGCCTTCACCCTCGGGGTAGCTGAGGCTGGGGTCCTCACTGTCGTAGAGCACCCGGATGATGCTGCCCGCGCGCAGCCGCTCCCACTGCTCCCGGGACACGGAGCGCTGGGCGTTCTGCATGCCGCCCTTCCGCGAGAAGCTGTAGTGCAGCACGTAATCCACCCGGGAGGACGTCCGGCTCCGGGCGAGCTTCTCCTTGCGCACCACCCGGCCCCGCGCCCAAACACCGTCGTTCTGGACGCGCAGGTCGCGCTGGAAGATGACGAAGACCATCACGACGGCGATGACGCCCATCAGCACGAACAGCGCCCCGTCCGTCCCCGTCATGGGACCCCTGCGGGACCTGGATCTCCTGCCGCCGAACAAGAGTGTGATGATGGAACCGAGCCGGATGTGCATGTGTCCCCTGACTCCCAGCCCCCACGGAGCCCGCCTGCCGGTCCAAGCGTTGAACGGAGCGGGTGAAAATGGCAACCCGGCGAAATCCCGACGCGGGGGCTCCCTGGCATCGCGTCCGCCGAAACGCGATGCTGCCCCCCGCTGCTGGAGGTGCACACCGTGTCCCTGTTCGATGCCGTCACCGCGGGAGACCGCGCCGCCCTCGCCGCCCAGCTCGACGCGGGCGCGGACCCCAACCCCTTCGACAGCCAGGGGCGCACCCCGCTGATGGTCGCCGCCCGTGAGGGCCGCGAGGACCTGGTGCGGCTGCTCCTGGAGGCCGGCGCGGAGCCCACGCTCCCCGACAAGCTGGGCGAGACGGCCTTCATCACCGCCGCCGCCTACGGCCACGTGACGGTGTGCGCGCTGCTGGCCTCCAAGGCCACCGACGACGAGAAGGACCTGGCGCGCACGCTCCTGGCCAACCAGGGCCTCAAGGAGCTGCCCTCGCGTCCGTCGGAGATCGCCCCCGACGACTTCCGCCGCAAGCTCGCCTCCGCGGGCGCCTACGTGGCCGGGAAGCTGGGGGACAGTGACACCACCAAGCGCCTGGAGCGCGTGCTGCGCTCCGAAAAGGGCTCCGACAAGGGCCGCAAGTAGTCACGTCATCCAGGTCCTCCGGACAGACGAAGGGCCCGGCCGCTCCCACCTCGGGGAGCCACCGGGCCCTCGTCACATCCGGAAGACGCTGAAGCGGCTACTCCGGCTTCGCGTTCACCACGGGGCTCGGAGACACCGTGCCGCCCTTGTTCGTGACCTCCATCGAGTCCGCGACCAGCTCCGTGATGTCCTTCACCTGGATCTGCTCACGGCCGGTGTCGTTCTTCGCGTCGTTGAGCATCGTGGAGCAGAACGGGCAGGCCACCGCGACGATGCCCTTGCCACCCTGTTCCTTGTAGTCGCCCACCATGCCCGGCTTCTTCTTGTCCGTGGCGTCGGGGTAGGGCGTGTTCGGGTCCTCCGCGTGCTTCAGCGTGAGGGCCACCTCGTTGATGCGGTTGTGGTTGATGCGCGTGCCAATGTGCTCTTCCATCCACATCCGGCCGCCACCGGCGCCGCAGCAGAAGCCCTCGCGCTTGCTGCGCTGCATCTCCACCACTTCCAGGCCCGGGATGCTGTTGAGCACCTCGCGGGGCGCGTCGTACACGCCGTTGTGACGGCCCAGGTAGCAGGGGTCGTGGTACGTCAGCTTGGTGCCGGTGTTCATCACCGCGGACAGCTTGATGCGCTTGTCCTTCAGCAGCTCGTTGATGAGCTGCGTGTGGTTGATGACGCGGTACTCGCCGCCGAACTCCGGGTACTCGTTCTTGATGGTGTTGAAGCAGTGCGGGCACTGGGTGATGACGGCCTTCACGCCCATCGCGTTCCAGGACTCGACGTTCGTCTTCGCCAGCGTCTGGTACAGGTACTCGTTGCCCATGCGGCGCGCGGAGTCGCCGTTGCACATCTCCTGCTTGGACAGCGTCGCGAACGACACGTTCGCCTCGCGCAGGATCTTCACCAGCGCGCGGCTGACCTTCTTCTGCTTGTCGTCGTAGCTGCCCGCGCAGCCCACGAAGAACAGGTACTCGTACGGGCCGCCGCCATCACCCCAGGTGGGCAGTGCCAGGTCGGAGGCCCACTCGTCGCGCTGGTCCTGGCCGATGCCCCAGGGGTTGCCCTGGCGCTCCATGCCCTCGAACACGCGCTGGATTTCCGGCGGGAACTCCGCCTTCACCTGCACCTGGTAGCGGCGCATGTCGATGAGGCGCGGGACGTTCTCGATGAACACCGGGCACGCCTGCTCGCACCAGCCGCAGCTCGTGCAGGCCCACACCGTCTCCGCCTTCAGCGCGCTGCCAATGATTTCAGGCAGGGGCTCCTTCACGCCGCTGGGGCCGTAGCCCTCCTCCACCCACTTCTCGTTCTCCCAGAGCCAGTGCTTCAGGTCCTGGTTGACGCCCTTGTGCGTGAGCGGCTTGCCCGTGATGTACGTGGGACAGTGCGTCTGGCACCGGCCGCACTCGGTACAGGAGTACAGGTCCAGGCCGTTCTTCCAGGTGAGGTCCTTCACCGTGGCGGCGCCGAACTCCTCCTTCTCCAGGTTGGGCGTGGGCAGCTTGCCGGTGGAGTGCGTGCGCTGGAAGAAGACGTTGGGCAGGCCCGTGATGATGTGGAAGTGCTTGCCCAGCGGCAGGAAGTTCAGGAACGCCAGGATGATGACCAGGTGGATGAAGAAGCCCGCCACGCCCAGCGCGTGCGCCACCGTGACGCCCAGGGGCATCATGGCCAGGCCCACCACGCTGGTGATGGGCTCCCACCACACGAGCGCGGACGGCGTGGACGGCACCTGCGTCGCGCCCATCTGCACCTGCTGCGCGGCGGCGTTCGCGGCCACCATGTGGCTGCCGCCGAACATGAACTCGGTGATCATCAGCCCCGCGATGAAGCCGAGGATGAGGTACGCCTCCCACGACTGGGACATGCGGTCCGGCTTCACCTTCCAGCGCGTCCACACGAAGTACGCCACGCCCAGCAGCGCCAGCCCGGCGACCAGGTCCTTGGTCAGCAGGTAGACGCGGTAGAGGAAGAGCAGCGGCGGCGCGGCGTCCCAGGCCGGGTGGCTCAGGTCGGTGAGCACGTCCAGCGCGGTGGTGGAGAAGCCCATCGCGAACATCATCACGGTGCGCAGCGCCAGCACCATGAAGGCCGCGTAGATGAAGATGTGGAACAGGCCCGGCGTGAACTCCTCCGGATCCACCATGCGCTTCTGCCCCAACCCGAAGCGCACCAGCTGCGCCACGCGGTAGGGGATGTGGTCCAGCCGGTTCTCCTTCTTCATCGCGAGCAGCACGCCCACGCGGCCGGACATCGTGATGACGAAGATGGAAAGGGCGCCTGCCAGGAGCAGGCCGGTGATGATGGGGTTCATGGAACCTCGGGAACCTCTGGGGCCGCACGGCGGTTGGACGCCGGGTTGCCGCGTTGCGGCAAGGCTTGGATGACGATCAACCCTAGCAGGGGTGATTCTCGAATCAAGCCTCGTGCCGAAGGCCCTGCCCGCCAGCCGGTCCGACTGTCCGACAGGTTTGTCCAGAACCCGCCTGGCCTGCCGGTGAGCAGGCGGCCGGACGTGTTGCCTGGAACTCAAAAGACAGTTTGGAGGCCCGAGGGCTTTACAAAACAGGGGCGTGCTCCCAACATGTTCGTAAATCGGTCAAGAGTCGCTTGTAAAGGGACCGCATGGTGCGGCCCCGGTGACCGACGCAGGGCGTCCAAGGGGATGCGAGCAGCTGTCAGGCCGTACACCCCGTGAACGGAGCGCCAAGGAGCCGGACATGAGCCACGACGAGAGCACGTACCTGGACGAGGGGCGAGACTATCTGGACCCGCGCGGTGACACCGAGGGCGGCCCGCTGGTGCCCCTGGAGACGCAGGACGGCCCGCGCTGGGGTCACCTGGATGAAGAGGCCTGGGGCGGCTGGAGCGTGGTGGAGTGACCTGCGAGGCCCCCGCGGCCGTGACAGCGCGGGGGCATTCGTTCAACGTCGACGGGAGCACACTCCCGGGCGGTGATGCAGTGCGCTGGACGCGGTGCTCCCTGTGCTTCAAGGGTCGAGCGCCGACTTTCTCCAGAGCCTCCTGAAGTAAATCCGTAAAGTGCTGAGCGGTTCCGCCGACACGCGGGTGTTTGTAGGTGACGCAGGGCGTCCGGGTGGGGTGCTCGGCGCCTGTCTCTTATACCCATCT
>NZ_RAWG01000105.1 GCF_003611735.1 Corallococcus sicarius
GGAGCCCTGACAACCCGGCCCCCCTGACGCCTGTCGGCCCGCCTGCCTCAGAACTCCCGGAGGGCCAGGGTTTCGGGCATGGTGCGCCCATGGCGCCTGTTGAGCCGGACGTGAAACCTCCTACCCCCGACATTGCCCCACCCACGACCACCACGCCTCCGGCGGAGAAGCTCTCGCTGCTGGCGCGCTTCAAGAAGCTCATCGTGGACTACGGCCCGCTGGCCATCGCGGTGAACTACCTCATCTTCGGCCTGGTCATCGTGGGGTTCTGGATGGCCATCCGGGCGGGCTTCCAGCCGGAGAGCACCGGGGCGCAGGCGGGCGCGTGGGGCGCCGCCTACGTGGCGTCCCAGGCGGTGAAGCCCGTGCGGCTGGCGGCGGTGTTCGTGCTCACGCCGCTCATCGCGCGAATCCCGCCGGTGTCCCGCTTCCTGGCGAAGAACAAGCACAAGTGGAGCTTCTGAGGGCCCGGCCGGGCACCGTGGAGTGCCCGGTGACGTGCCCGGCTGCTCCCTCGTGCGCAGGCTAGAAGTTGGGCGTGAGGAACGTCTTCACGACGCCCATGTGCTGCATGTTGCTGGCGCTGCTGTCGCCCGACAGCGCGGGAGAGATCTCCGAGATGGGCGTGTAGACGCGGCTGTCCAGGACGAGCCCGTTGGGGAAGGAGCTGGCGCCAATCACGGTGGGGACCCGGTGCTGGTACAGGTCGTCGTCCACCAGCACGTGGTCATAGGGCTTGCTGCGGCTGACGTTGGTGCCGTCCTTGCCGTTCTTGTCGGCGGGGTGCGGCCCGGCGGTGCTCACCAGCTGCTTGAAGGTGGTGAGGCAGCTCTCGGAGCGGCTGTCGGTGTTGAAGTCGCCGCCGATGGTCAGGTAGTCGCTGGCCGGGACGCCGTCCTGGGAGAACTTGCCCTTGATGAAGGTCACCAGGCTCGCGGCCTCGGCGTTGCGATCGCCACTGCTGCTCGTGAGCAGGTGCACGCTGACGGCCCAGAGGTCATGCGGCCCCGGGATGTCGATGCGCGCCCAGGCGAAGTCGCGGTTGGACACCTTGGGATCCTTCCACTCGCCCGACTCGACGATGGGGAAGCGGCTGATGATGCCGTTGGGGATCTGCGCCCCGCCCTCGCGGTAGTAGGAGAAGTCCGTGCCGAAGGTCGAGTCCACCATGCCGCGGATGTCCGCCACGGAGTTCGTCTTGTAGTTGAACTCCTGGATGAGCACGACGTCGGGATTCACGCCCTGCATCAACCGAAGGCCGTGCCCTGGATCATAGGACTGCAGGTTCCCGCTGGTGATGTTGGCCGCCATGATCCGGATCTGCGTGTAGCCGCTGCCCGAGTCCGTGCCCGCATCCGCAGTGCCCGCGTCCACAGGGGAGCCCGCATCGCCCGTGGAGCCGCCATCCGGAGTGCCCGCGTCGCCCGTGGGGCCTGCGTCGCCCGTGGAGCCTCCATCCCGAGTGCCCGCGTCCACGGGGGAGCCCGCGTCGCCCGTGCCCGCATCAGCACGTCGCTTGCACTCGTCGACGGACAGGCAGACGCCCACATCCTGGTGTTCGGGGTAGGCGATACAGCAGATGGTGTTCGGCTGCTGGCAGGGAGTCAGGTCACTGCACACGTCGGCGCAGAAGTTCCCCTGGGGGACCTCCATGGAGACGCAGGACGCGTTCGCCCCGCACACGCCGGTGTCCGCCTCCGGTTCACACGAAGTCCATGCCCCCGCATCCGTGCCTGCGTCGGCCTGGGTCCCGGCATCCACGGACGTCCCTGGCTTCGCGGGCGGTGACGGCGCTTCGTCCGGGCCACAGGCAATCACCAGGGCGCCAAGCACCACGAATGCGCGAAGGAACGGAGGGGGCTTCATGGACATACGTGGACCTGAATCCTTGCTACCGAGGGGGGCGAGGGACTGCCCGGGCGGTATCGGCGCGCCGGCTGACGCGTGATTATAGAAGTTTTCAGGCGTGCTGTCCTCCGACGGCCCGTGAGGATGTCTGCTCTCCCATTCACACAAAATGAGAATTCAACCCGCGCAAACCTGACGCAGCACGACGTGAGGAATCCCGGATGTCACCACGGCAGCTGACGGTGCGGATCCACGGTGCATTGAACGACTTCCTCGCACCGGAGCGCCGGGAGCGTGTGTTCACCCACGTGCTGCAGGGCAGCCCTTCGGTGAAGGACCTCATCGAGTCGTTGGGCCCCCCGCACCCGGAAGTGGACGTGGTGTTGGTGGACGACGCGCCGGTGGGCTTCGCGCACCGGGCGAAACCGGACACGCGGCTCGACGTCTACCCCGCGTTCCAGGCGCCACAGGTACCGGCGGAGTCCCGCGTGGGACCGCCGCTCCCGGCGATGCCGGGCTTCGTGTTGGACGTGGGCCTGGGGCGGCTGTCGGGGTTGCTGCGGATGCTCGGCTTCGACACCCTGTGGCGCAACGACTTCGCGGACGACCAATTGGCGCGCCTGTCACATGACGAGGCGCGGGTGCTGCTCACGAGGGACCTGGGCGTGCTCAAGCGTTCGGAGGTGGAGCACGGCTACTACCCGCGCGCCACGGATCCCGCGGATCAGCTGGTGGAGGTGGTGCGCCGCTACGGGTTGACGTCACGCATGCGGCCCTTCTCCCGCTGCATGGCCTGCAACGCGAAGCTGTCCCCCGCCACGCCGGACGAGGTGCGGGGCCGCGTCCCCGAAGGCGTCGCCGAACGCCACACCCACTTCCACCAGTGCCCCGGCTGCCAGCGCGTCTTCTGGCCCGGCACGCACCACCAACGCATGCAGGCCCTGGTGGACACGTTGCGCGGCCTGGAACCGCGGGCCTGATGCAACTCCAGACACCTCAGCCCAATGCCTCACGGCACTTGAGGCACACCGCATCGCCCTGCCCCACCGCCTCCGAATACACCCAGCAGCGCGGGCACTTCGTCCCCAGGGCCGGCAGCACCTCCACGGACAGGGACGCGCCGTCACCGAACGCCTGTGACACGTCCAGCGTCGTCGCCGCATCGGACGCGGTGTCCGCCCATTCCACCTGGCTCACGATGAACAGCCCGGGCAGCTCCGTCAGGTGCGCCTGGAGCAGCTCCCGCACCGCGCCCTCCGCCGTCAGCACCACGCGCGCCTCCAGCGACGCGCCAATGCGCTTGTCCCGCCGCGCCACCTCCAGCACGCCCTGCACCGCGCCGCGCACCGCGAACAGCTTCGTGTACCGCTCCGCCAATCCAGGCGACAGCGCCGCCGTCGGCTCCGGGAAGCCCGCCAGGAACACGCTCTCCGTGTGCTCGCCCGGCAGGTGCTGCCACGCCTCCTCCGCCGTGAAGCTCATCACCGGCGCCAGGAGGGGCAGCAGCACCGTGAGGACCTCGTGCAGCACCGTCTGCGCTCCCCGGCGCGCGGGCCCGTCCGCCTTCGCCGTGTAGAGCCGGTCCTTCAGGATGTCGAAGTACACCGCCGACAAATCGTTGGCGCAGAAGTCCACCACCGTCGCGTAGACGAGGTGGAACTCGTAGTCCTCGTAGGCCTGCCGCACCCGCGCCGCCACCTGCGCCAGCCGGCCTCGCGCCCACTGGTCCAAGGGCAGCAACGCCTCCGCCAGCACTGCGTCCTTCGCCGGGTCGAAGTCGTGCAGGTTGCCCAACGCATAGCGCAGGGTGTTGCGGATCTTCCGGTAGCCCTCCGACAGCCCCTTGAGGATGGCGTCCGACAGGCGCACGTCGTTGCGGTAGTCGCTGGCCGCCACCCACAGCCGCAGCACCTCCGCGCCGTACTGCTGGATGACCTTGTCCGGCGCCACCGTGTTGCCCCGGCTCTTGGACATCTTCTCGCCGTGGCCATCCACCACGAAGCCGTGCGTGAGACACGCCTTGTAGGGCGCCACGTCCCGCGTGCCCACCGACACCAGCATCGAGGAATGGAACCAGCCCCGGTGCTGGTCGCTCCCCTCCAGGAACAGGTCCGCCGGCACGCGCTGCCGCGTGCCCAGCACCGCGGAGAACATGCACGCCGAGTCGAACCACACATCCAGGATGTCCGTCTCGCGGTGGAATTCGTCATTCCCACAGCGGGGACACCGGAAGTCCTCCCCGAGGAAGTCCTTCACCGGCGTGCGGTACCACACGCCCGCGCCCTCCTGCTCCACCGCCGCCGCCACGCGCTCCATCACCTCCGGAGACACCACCGCCTCATCGCACCCGTCGCAGTACGCGATGGGGATGGGCACGCCCCAGCTGCGCTGCCGGCTGATGCACCAGTCCGGACGCCCCTCCAACATGCCCCGGATGCGCGACTGTCCCCACGACGGCACCCAGCGCACCCGGTCCACCTGCTCCAGCACCGCCTGCCGGAACGTCTGCGTGCCGTGGAACGGCGCGTCCATGGGGATGAACCACTGGTACGTCGCGGCCTGGATGACGGGCTGGTGGCAACGCCAGCAGTGCGGATAGCTGTGCGTGACGGTGTCTGTCCTGTCATTGAGCAGCGCGCCCCGCTGCACCAGCAGGTCCAGCACCGTCGCGTTCGCGTCGAACACGCGCCGGCCCGCGAGCACCTCGCCCACCGTGTCGTCGTAGCGGCCGTCCGCGCGCACCGGGTTGTAGATGTCCAGGCCGTATGCGAGCCCGACCTCGTAGTCCTCCTGGCCGTGCCCCGGCGCCGTGTGCACCAGCCCCGTGCCCGCCTCCAGCGTGACGTGCTCCCCCAGCAGCACGCGGCCCTGCCGTTCGTAGAACGGGTGCTGGTACGTCACGTGCTCCAGCTCCTCGCCCGTGGCGTACGCGATGATGCGCGAGGGGTCCACCAGCGCCGGCGACGACACCTCCCCGGTGGGGAGCTGCACGTGCTTCACCGCCAGCTCGTCCGCCTTCACCTCCGCGAGCACCTTCGCCAGCAGGTCCTTGGCCACGCACAGGACGCGGTCGCCGAGCCGGTAGAAGACGTACTCGAACGTGGGGTTCACCGCGATGGCCAGGTTGGCCGGCAGCGTCCACGGCGTGGTGGTCCAGATGACGAAGGACACGCGCTGGCCCTTCAGCTGCGGCAGCCGGTCCGAAAGCGACGCCCCCGCGTCGAAGGCCACGTACACGGACGGCGACGTGTGCTCCGCGTACTCCACCTCCGCCTCGGCGAGCGCCGTCTGGTCCTGGAGACACCACGCCACCGGCTTCTTGCGCCGGTAGAGCATGCCCCGCCGCGCGAACGTGGCCAGCTCGCGCAGCTCCTGCGCCTCGTAGGCGAAGTCGAGCGTCCGGTACGGCGCATCCCACGTGCCGAAGACGCCCAGCCGCTGGAACTCCGCGCGCTGGATGTCCACGAACTCCAGCGCGTACCCGCGGCAGCGCTCCAGCAGCGCGTCGCGCGACAGCGTGCGCTTGTCGAGCTTCTGCTCCTTCAGCCGCTTCTCCACCGCCTGCTCGATGGGGAGACCATGCGTGTCCCAGCCGGGGATGAAGTCGCACGGGCGTCCGGAGAGGTTCCGGTACTTCACCACGATGTCCTTCAGCACCTTGTTGAGCGCATGCCCGGCGTGCAGGTGGCCGTTGGCGTACGGGGGCCCGTCCGCCAGCACGAAGGGCTCACGGCCGGCGTTCTTCGCCAGCAGCTTCTTCCACACGCCGGCCTCCGCCCACCACGCGAGCAGGCGCGGTTCGAGCTGGGCCAGGTTCCCCTTCATGGGGAACTCCGTGCGCGGCAGGTGGACGGTGGCGTCGAGGTCCTTGCGGGAGGGGGCGTCGCTCATGGCTCCAGCGGCCGTAACACCCCCGGGCGGGAGCTTCAATCACGTCACTCGTCGTGGTCGTGCTCGTGCGAGTGCGGCGGCTGCGTGGCCTTGCCCTTGCCCTTGCCCTTGGGACAGCCCTTGCTGCACTTCGCCTTCTGCGCCTGGAACCGCTTCGTGCAGTTGGTCGCGCACGACTGGTCCTTGGCGGGGCACTTCTTCACACAGGCCTTGAGGACGGGCGCGGCGTTCATCGCGCACTTGTCCTCGCACGACTGCGCGAACGCCTGCGGCGCCATCAGGACGGCCCCCAGCGCCATCAATCCCAGCCAGCCTCGTACCGCAGTCCGCGTCTTCATGTCGTCATGCTCCTTTGCAGGAATCATCGCTCAGCAACCGCCGGACAGGCAGTCCCGGCGCGCCTTCATTCCATGGAAGCGGCGGGCTATACTCGGAGGCGCTCCCTTCGAAAGGCCTTCCATGAAGTCCCGCCGCCACGGCTTGATGCTCTCGGGCCTCACCGCCCTCCTTCTCCTTGGCACCACCACGGCGTGGGCCCTTCCCTCCGCCCCGCTGGAGTCGTCGCTGGAGGCCGTCGTCGCCTCGACGCCGCTGCCGCCCATGAAGAACGACAAGGGCGAGGAGATGAAGCCGCCCTTCAAGGACCAGGAGCAGGCGCAGTGCGTGTCGAAGTGTCAGGAGCCCATGACCCGCTGCATGAACCGCTGCAAGAAGGGCGACTCCACCTGTGTCAACCGGTGCGCGGAGAAGACGATGTCCTGCAACCGGGGCTGCGGCATGAAGGTCCCCAACCCCAACAACCTCCGGAACGCCCAGGGCCACGGCCACTAGCAGGCCCGCGGGGCCTCCCTCAGGGAGGCCCGCCGCCGCGAGGAGCAGCGCCCCCGCCCTGGCGGTGGCGCAGCGACACCATCAGGAGGCCCTCCTCGTCGCGCGTGCTGACCTTCAGTACCTCGGAGCCGCGGCGGAAGAGCCCCGGCTCGTCGGGATCCTCCGCGTAGCCCACCGGCTTCAGCGCCGTGCGGTAGTAGTCGAACACCTGGGCCTGCGTCGTGCCCGGCTTCGCCGCGAAGACCGCCAGGTGCGCGCCCTCCAGGTCCGAGCGGGTCACCTGCTCCGACCCCGGCATCAGCGGCGCCCAGCCCAGCGTCGCCCCGGGCGGCGTGTACTTCGACATATCGGACGTCCCCAGGATGAGCGTCACCGACCTGTCGGCGTTCTCCTGGAAGATGACCGTGTAGGCGACCAGCTTCTCCACGTCGAGCGCGGTCAGCATCGGCTCCGTGGTGGGCGAGCGCTGCTCCCGGAGCGGGGCCATGTAGAAGCCCGCCTTGCGGAAGCTGTCCAGCATGTACTGGACGACCGCGTCGAGCCCCCAGTCGGTCCGGGCCAGCTGCAGGTCCATGGGGACGCCGTCGGACACCTGCGGGCCCGCGGACGGAACCCAGACCACCTTGCCCGGGATGTCCCAGCGGAACGGCCGCTTGGGCGCGACGGCCCCGGGCACGCCCGCGTCGGGGACCCCCGCATCCGCGGAGGCCTTGCCCTTCACGGAGGCCTTGCCGCGCGCGGCCGGTCCGGGCTGGGGGCTGCCCGCGTCCACCGAAGCCGCGGGCCCCGCCGCCAACGTGAGGGACAGGAGAAGCGAGATCATCAAGGGCAGTTCTTACCGAGGAAGCAGCCGTCCCGCTGCCCGAAGGAGATGGGATAGGGAACCGCGCCCAGAAAGGGGCCTGGAGGGATGGCACCCGGCGTGGTGGGCCAGGCGAAGACCCAGGCGGTGGGGCCATAGTAGCCACCCGGATCCACCGGCATCGGCTGGAGGAAGCCCGCCTCTTCTCCCATGGCGCTCATCCAGAACACGTTCTCCGCGCCGTAGAAGAAGGGCAGCGGGAGGCTGCCCACGATGCCCAGGGCCAGCGAGCTGCCGGAGAAGTCCGGGCCCAGCGCGTTCACCATCATGCTCAGGCCGTAGACGCTGGCCGCCATCTGCCAGTAGGGCGCGTTGGTCGGGCACGGCCCGGGGAAGTCCGGGACGATGATGCACTGGCCGGATTCGTCCGGCCCCGTCAGTCCCCAGTCGTCCAGCATGCTGGTGAGCGACGCGGAGCACGCCCCGCCCCCCCAGGCCCGCCCGATGCCACACACGGGCAGGGGGTTCATGGCGTAATGCTCCTGCTCGAAGAGGCCGCTCGACCCCTGGGACTCCTCCGCGAAGCGCTGGGGGAAGCGGAAGGCGGTCAGCTGCGCGCGCGCGTTGCAGGAGATGCCACCGCCATCGCTGTAGGCGACGGCCGTGAAGGGGTGCGGATCATACCCCGGGCCGTTCGGCGTGCAGGTCACCGTCATGCCGTCGGTCCGGGTGAAGACCTGGTTGATGCCCGTCCCCGGCCCGGGCGTGCGGCTCAGGCCGTCGAAGTCCGCGTAGCGCATCGTCGCCGACTCCGCGGCCTTGACGACGGCCTCTCGGGAGGGGTCGGAGTCCATTGGCCATTCGTGCAACTGGTAGCCGGGCGCATCCAGCAGGGCCGCGTGCGTCGCCGCCGTCAGCTTCACGGAGAAGATGGAGATCTCCGAGAAGTGGATGAGGAACACCAGGACCGACGTGAACACCATCAGTCCCAGGGCCGCCTCCACGACGGCCTGCCCCCGGGCCCGCCGCGTCCGGTTGCGCCCGTGGCTCATGGCATCCCCTTGTAGCCCTGGGCCTTCAGGGCGCGGTAGGCCTCCGACGCCCAGCCCACGGACGAGTCGTCCAGCGCGTCGGTCATGTCCTCCTCGTCCACGTCATCCGTCACCAGGGTGGCGCGCCAGTAGGGGTTGAGCAGGTTGGGCGGCTCCCGCCAGTGCTCGCGGCGGTGGTAGTAGCTGATGCCGGTGGAGACGGCCGTCTGCTGGCTGATGTCCATGCCTCCGAACATGGGCCCCAGGCGCACGCCCCGGTTGTCGAACTCCGTGCCCGAGTTCGACGGGTTGAAGCGGAAGCGGAACAGCAGGTCCCAGGGGTCTCCGCCCGCGCCCGCGCGCTGCGCGTAGTCGCGCTGGATGACGGCGTAGTTCTTCGGCTGCCCCCAGACGTTGTCGGGCGTCACCAGGTGCACGTAGTTGTAGTCCATGAACATGGGCCACACGGACGGGCACCGTCCGATGCCCAGCCGGGTGCAGCGGCCCATGTCGTGACGCGTCTGCGCGGGCTCCATGTCCATGCCGAGCCCCGAGGTCGCGGACGGCAGCCAGGCATGCATGTCCGAGCCGTCCATGATGTCGGTGGCGCGCAGCAGGGACGCGCTGATCATCATCCCGCCCGACGTGGTCGGGCAGGGAGGACGCCCCCGGTTGAACACCACCGAGCCGAAGCCGTGGTCGTCCGCGATGGCCGCCACGTCACTGGAACCGAAGCCGGCGTGGTCGGGGATCGCGGACCAGTAGCCCGCGCCAAACCCGCCCTGGGACATGAAGACGTCCGGAGGGGTGATGGCCTGCGCCTGGATGCCGCCAGTGACGGCCCAGTCAGCGGTGGGATAGAAGTTGCGCTTCGTCACGAAGCTGTGTCCCCGGCTGCCGATGGCCGCGAAGACGTGATGCTGGGAGAGGATGTCCGGGAGCACCGCGCCAATGCCTGGCATCACCTCGTTGATGGCGGTGTTGCTGTTGCTGCGGATCTCCCCCCCGAAGGGACTGCCCGACTGCGCATCCTCGACGATGCGCTTGGCGACCTTCTCGTCGGTCATCTCCAGCATGTAGCGCGCGTATTCCAGCACCTGGCCATCCAGGAACAGCAGCTGCGCGGCGCGCCCCAGCAGCATGGCCCGCCGGGCGGCCGGGGCCTCCAGCCCCTCCCACCGCGCCGCGATCATCGCGTCGTAGGCGGCGAGCCGCGCGACCGACGTGTTGATGGTCGCGATGGCGCCCACGGCACAGCCGCAGAACTGGCTGCACCCCGAATAGGGGAAGCAGCACGGCACCAGCGCCCAGTACGGCGCGGAGGCAATCTGGTAGGCCCCCACGGCCGCGCCCACCTGCGAGCGGTAGTAGCTGCTCCAGTTGATGAGGCTGTTGACCGCGGCCTGGGACACCATGTGGCCAATCTGCGCGCGGCTCATCAGCGCCATCTCGTTGAAGACGCGCGCGGTCTGCGCGGCCTGGCTGTAGGCCACCGCGTCCGCGACCGCCTGCGTCTCCATCTTCTCCTTCACCTTGCTGCCCAGCGACAGCGTCAGGCAGACAAGCAGCGTCATCAGCAGCAGCGTGAGGACGAACAACACCAGCGTCTGACCGCGAGAAAGGCGCGCAATCGTCATAGGGCGTCCGGGGCCGGGTGGCAGTTCTGGGTGTTGAAGAAGCGCCGCTGCACGGGCGTCATCATTCGCAGGGAGGCGGAGGCCTGGATGGGTATTACGTACTGCCGCATCGCGAAGCGGGCCATCACCTCCGCGCGGATGGCGGCCTCCACGTTGAACGCATGCGTCTGCTGCCACTGGGCCTTCTGCGTCAGCATCAGCGGGTTCTGCGCCGTGTAGTCCTGCCACCCCCAGCGGGCCAGCACCATGCGGCTGATGACCCAGTCCGCGAAGGGGATCTTCAGCGGGAACCAGTAGATGAGCCGCGTCTCCAGCCGGGTGACGCCATCGTCGAACTGGTCGAAGTAGGCATCCTCGTCAGGCACCGCGGAGGCGATCGGCTGCTCGCGGATGAGCCACAGGATGACGCCGTCGTGGTTGCCGTCCGGGCCCGGCACGTAGCGGAACTGGTTGTAGGGGTTGTTGCGGCGCGCGGCGAAGGCGGCCGCCAGCCGCTGGCCGGGCGTGCCTCCCGCGCCACCCCGCCCCAGGTACGAATAGAAGCTCGGCAGCAGCGCCACCACCGCCGCGTGCGTCATCGCCTCGCAGTCGCCGTGGCGCACGCTGCCCACGCGCGTGGCGCGGAAGACCGCATACTCCGCCATCAGCCGGCCCTGCATCATCAGGAACAGCTGCAGCGTCCCCAGCACGAGGAAGACCACGAGCGGCAGCGTGATTGCTGTCTCCACCGCAGCCTGACCTGATTCGCTCGATTCGCTGGGATGGCGTGGAGGCATTCGGGGGGTCATCCTGCGGGACGGGGGGACCTCGCAGTATCCGTCAAGTGACCGCCGACACAGCGCGTCATAGGTCCAGGGGGCCTCATGACGCATTGTATCAGCGGGGTTTCAGTCCCTTGGCGTCGAGCTGATACTTCTTCACCAGCCGCTCGATGGACTTCCGGTGCAGGCCACTTTCACGCGCCGCGCGGGAGAGGTTGCCCTCGCAGCGGGTGAGGACGCTGGTGACGTACTCGCGCTCGAAGTTCTCCAGGAGCTGCTCCTTGGCGTCCTTGAAGGCCAGGTGCTCGTTGAAGGGCAGCGGCCCCTCGCGGGCCTGGCCCCGGACGCGCGGGGGCAGGTGGGAGGGCAATATCTCCTCCCCTTCGGAGAAGGTCAGCACGTGGGAGAGCACGTTCATCAGCTCGCGCACGTTGCCGGGCCACGCGTAGGCCATCAGCAGGCCCAGGGCCTCCGCGGAGAAGCGCTTGCGGCCGTGCTTGTCCACCACCTCCGGCTCCGCCAGGGCCTGCTTGAGGATGAGCGGGATGTCGTCGCGGCGCTGGCGCAGGGGCGGCAGCTGGATGTTGATGACGGACAGGCGGAAGTAGAGGTCCTCGCGGAAGTTGCCCGCGGCGATCTCCTTCACCAGGTCCCGGTGCGTGGCGGCGATGACGCGCACGTCCACTTCGATGACGTCGTTGCCGCCCACCCGGCGCACCTCCCGGTTCTCCAGCACGCGCAAGAGCTTGGGCTGCAGGTCCAGGCGCAGCTCGCCCAGCTCGTCCAGGAAGATGGTGCCCCCTTGCGCGCGCTCGAAGGCGCCGGGGCGGCCGGACACCGCGCCGGTGAAGGCGCCCTTCTCATGGCCGAACAGCTCGCTCTCGATGAGGTTGGGGGGAATGGCGCCGCAGTCCAGCACCACCAGGGGGCCTTTCTTGCGGCCGGACAGCTCGTGGATGGCGGTGGAGACCAGCTCCTTCCCGGTGCCCGTCTCCCCCTGGATGATGACGGACACGTCCATGGGCGCGATGCGCTTGATGAGCCCGAACACCTGGCGCATGTTCACGCTCTGGCCCACCATGCCGCACAGCTCGCCCTCACGGTCGGGCTCCACCGCGCCCTCTTCGTCCAGCGGCGCGAAGGTGATGACGGAGGAGCCGGCGCGGATCTGCGAGCCCGGGGACAGGTAGGCCCGTTCGATGCGGCGGCCGTCCAGGAAGGTGCCGTTGGTGGAGTTCAGGTCCACCAGCAGGTAGCCGCGCTCGGTGTGCTGGACCTCGAAGTGGTGGCGGCTCGCCGTGCGGTCCTCCACCAGCACCAGGTCGTTGCCCGGGTGGGCCCCACAGCGCAGCCGCTCCTTGTCGCTGGCCATGGAGCGCCCGGTGTCCGGCCCGGACGTCACCAGCAGGCGGCACTTGTGGAGCTTCAGGGTGGCGCGCGGATCCACCACCAGCGTCTCCCCCAGCATGGGGGACTGGGACGACAGCTCGAGGCCGACATCACCTGGATTCGTGTGGATGTCGTCGGGATGCGGGTTGGAGGCGGTCATCAGTGAACGCGAGGATAGCAAAGGGCGCCCACTCACCATGCCTGACAGCCGGTGCGTGCTAGTGTCCCGCGCCCCGCATGCCCCCCCGAAAAGCGAAGTCGAAGAAGGCGCCCGTCACGCCTGGAGCGCAGGCACCCGAGCGTGGCGACGCACCGCGTCCGCGCCGGCCCCGCGCGAAGAAGACCGTGGCCATCCTCTCCCGGAAGCGCTCGCTGTACTCCACGCGCCGGCTGGTGGAGGCCATCAAGGAGCGCGGGCACCGGGCGCTCGTCTTCGACACGCTGCGCTGCTGCCTGATGCTGGCCCAGGGCCGCCCGCGCATGACGTACCGCGGGGCGGAGGTGAAGGGCGTGGACGTGGTCATCCCCCGCATTGGCGCGTCCATCACCGCGTACGGCCTGGCGGTGGTGAACCACTTCGAGATGATGGACGTGCCGGTGCTCAACCCGCCCACGGCCATCGCGCGCAGCCGCGACAAGCTGCGCGCGCTCCAGTTCCTCGCCCGCGCGGGCCTGGACATGCCCCGCACGGTGATGGCGCATGATCGCGGCAACGTGCGCAAGCTGGTGCAGGAGGTGGGGGGCCTTCCCGTCATCATCAAGCTGATCAAGGGCACCCAGGGCGTGGGCGTGATGATCGCCCACACGCTGCCGGAGGTGCAGACCATCCTCGACACCTTCTGGGACCTGGGCCAGGAGATCGTCCTCCAGGAGTTCGTCGCGGAGAGCGAGGGCCGCGACGTGCGCGCGCTGGTGGTGGGCGACACGGTGGTGGGCGCCATGCGCCGCAAGGCGAAGACGGGCGAGTTCCGCTCCAACATCCACCGCGGCGGCGAGGGCCGCGCCATCACCCTGCCCCCTGCCTATATGGAGGCCGCGGTGAAGGCGGCGCGCATCATCGGGCTGGAGGTCGCGGGCGTGGACATGCTGGAGGGCCGTGAGGGCCCGCGCCTGATGGAGATCAACTCCAGCCCCGGCTTCGAGGGCCTGGAGGGCGCCACCGGCCAGGACATCGCCGGGACCATCGTGGAGCATGCGCTGGTGTACGCGGGGACCCGGGCCGGTGCGCTGGTCGCGCGGGCCGGTCGCGCGTCGTAAACACGCGTGAGAGCAGGCGCGCGGGCGCGGATCCGCGCCTGCCCGCCTGCTTCACTGCGGGCATGGAAATGCTCACGGTGCGCACGGTGCCTCGCATGCTCATCAAGAATGCGGGAATGCCAACGGGCGTGGATTGTCAGGGGGTGTTGGCATTGGTGGGGATGCGCCTCTAATCTGGCGACCCCCGATGAAAACGCTGCACAAGCCGCTGCAGATCACCGTCTACCAGGATGTGTTGTGTTCCTGGTGCTACCTCGCCGACCTGCGGTTGGACGTGCTTCGCCAGGAGTTTGGTGAAGCCGTCCGCTGGAGTGTCCGGCCCTATCCCCTGCGGCTGCACGATGTGCTGCCCACGGAGCGCGAAGTGCGCGGACTGGTGGAAGAGGTGAAGCGCGCGCAGCGCGAAGCCGAACCCACCGCCGCGCTGCTCTCCACGGACCTGTGGCTGGGAGGAGATCCTCCCCGCTCCAGCGTCCCGGCCCTGGCGGCGCTGGAAGCCGCGAGGTTGCAGGGGCCCCAGGCGCGCGCCTTCCTCGCGCGGTCCATGCAACGCGCGGCGCTGGAGCAGGGCGTCAACGTGTCCCGCTCGGATGTGGTGTTCGAGCTCGCGTCGCGCGTGGGCCTGTCCATGAACCAGTTCTCCGCGGCCTTCCGCTCCGAGGAGACGCGCCGGCTCATCTACGACGAGCACCGGCTGGCCGGCAGCCGCGGCGTGAGGGGCGTGCCCACGCTCGTCATCGGCGGACGCTGGATGCTGTGCGGCCTGCGCGAACTCACCGAGTACCGCGAGCACATCCTCGCGTGCCTCGGCAAGGTGACCACGCCCCGCTTCGGCTCCTCCGAGCGGCTGGTGCACTGAAGAACCGTCTCCGCGCGCCTTCGTTCCCGCGAAGGCGCGCGTGAGGCCGCGCAGGCACGCCCTCAGCCCGGCAGCGGATCCGAGCCCTCGTCCGACCGGGGGCGCAGCGCCAGGTACATCCCCGCCACGAGCAGCTGGCTCAGCCCCATGGCGGGGATGAGGCCCACGCAGCACGCGATGAGGCCGCCTATCATCACCAAGGCCGTGATGAGGCCCACGCCCACCATGGCGAGGCGCTGTCCCCGCGCGAGCTCCCAGCAGCGCCGCAGCACCGTCACGGGCGACGGCGGCACCTCTTCGTACGCGAGCTCCGGCTGGACGAAGTACAGCGGGAGCAGCACGTAGAAGAGCGGGAACAGCAGCACCACCGACAGCAACGCCACCACACCCAGGACGGGCCCCAGGGCGTTCAGCCATTCGCCGCGCGCCGCGTCCGCGGACAGGCCAGTGCCCAGGACCACCAGGAACCCCAGTCCTCCCAGGAGGATCATCGGCACCACCACGATGGCGAAGATGAGGAGCAGCGTGAGCAGGTAGGGAATCACCTTGTGCATCTGGCTGAAGAGGCGCGCCAGGTCCGCGCGCCCGCCGTGCAGCACGTCGAAGCACACGCGCAGGAGGCCCAGCTGCACCAGCCCCTGCACCACGAGCTGCGCCAGGAAGCCCGCGCCGCCCAGCACGCCGATGAGCACGGGGCTGTCCGCCGCCGCGCCAATGCCCAGGCCGATGTTGACCAGCAGCTGCGAGCCGCCGGACACGCCCAGGGTGATCAACACCGCCAGCGACAGCATGCCCCACTCGCGCTGGAAGGCCGCCCAGCACAGGTCCCACAGCGCGCTGACGGTCCAGTTGTCCCGGTGGAGCGGGAACGTGAGGCCCTGGCGCTCCCGGCACGTGGGGCAGCGCGCGGAGGTGCCACCCTCGCTGCACGTGTCGCACATGAAGTTGCCGCACCGCGCGCAGGTGCCCGTGGCGCCCCGCAGGGGGTGCAGCGCGCAGGTCGCCCCCGCCCCCCTTCCAAAATCCATGTCCGACATCGGTGTCTCTCCCAGGCGCGGGCTCCCGGGGGCCCGCGCCCCTCGCGTCATATCAGCGGGTGCCCTCCCCCTCCTTCCGGGCAGGCGGCCGTCCGGGATGAATTAATGGGGCGCCGGGCCGTCCGTGGGGGCAGAGGTTGCGGAGCGGGACGCTTTGGGGGTCCACTTCCGCGCCAGGAGATTGCTCATGAACCGCTTGCTCGCGCTGGTCGTCCCCGTGACCCTGCTGATGGGGACCGGCTGCCTCGTGGAGGCCCACTCCCACCGCCCCGCCCGCGTGGCCTACGTCGAGCCCGTGGCGCAGTACCGGTTCGCCGGCGCGCACCCCGTCCCCGACGACTACGGCGGCGGGTGGTGCCCGGAGGACTACGGCCACGTCCACGACTACCAGCCGCCCCAGACGTCCTACGTCTACACGGACGACGTCTACTACTACCGGGGCCCGACGGTCGTCTGGTACTGGGACTACCACCCCGTCCCCCACGGCGGTTACTGCAGCTTCCACGGGCGCCACTCGCACGACTTCTACCCGCATGGTTCGTGGGGCGGCGGGTACTCGTATGACCGCGGCAGCCGCGGCTACCGGTGGGACCGGAGCCACGCGGCCTCCGCCGGGAACGTCCGCTACAACTCCGGTCCCTCGCGGCCCGGGCCGGCCCCGCACCAGGGGGACACCAACGTGGGCCGCCGTCCTCCTCCGGGCGGCAATGGCACCGGCGCCCGTCCTCCCAGCGGCTCCAGCGGTGGCTGGGGTCGCAGCAACGCCGCCCCCGCCGCGAACAGCCCGCGTGACAACAACGACAACAAGGGCGGCTGGGGCACCCCGGGCAGCAAGGGCCGTGACGACGACAACGACAGCTCCCGTGGCAGCAGCGGCAACAACGGGAACGGGAACGGCAACGGCAACGGCGGCTGGGGCAACAGCGGCAGCGGCCGGAGCAGCAACAGCAGCGGGAACGGCGGAAGCAGCAGCAGCGGGAGCAGCAGCAGCGGCAGCGACCGGAGCAGCGGCAGCAGCAGCGGCAACGGCGGCTGGGGCAGCAGCGGCAGCGGCCGGAGCAGCGGCAGCAGCAGCAGCGGGAACAGCGGCGGAAGCAGCAGCGGCAGCGGCCGGAGCAGCGGCAGTGGCAGTGGCGGCTGGAACACGGGCAAGAGGTAGGCGCTCCAACCTTCCCCCGTCTTCCCGTGCAGGACTCCCGGCACCGGGCGCGGCCTTCCGCCACCAGCGGAGGCAGGCTCCCGGTGCCGACGTGTTTTCAACATCCGGAGTCCGCGGCGTCCGGCGCACCCGGCCCTCCAGCGCGGCGCGGCGTCCTCCAGGGGACGGACCGGGCCCCGGTACGGATTGCGATCGCGGGGGACCGTGACGATGTTGCGCCGCGATGAAACAATTCATTCGGGCGGCGGGTGGTGCCGTGCTCGGGCTGGTGGCTCTGGCCTGTGGCGACGGCGGCTTCACACCGGACCCCGGCGTGCGGACCGAGGACGCCGAGGCCGTGGATCTGGAGAACCTTCGCATCCTCGTCAGCGGCCAGGCCGCGGTGTTCCCGGAGGCCGTGGGCCGGGAGGCCTCCGCGACCTCGCTGGCGGGAGTGGCGCTGAGCGTGGAGGAGCCGCTGCGCGTGGCCGTCAATGACGCGTCCGCCACCTTCGCCACGGGAGCGGTGTCCGAGGACGGCACCTTCCGCATCACCGACGTGCCCGTGCGCGACATCCACCAGGGGCTCGCGGTGGGGCTCGCGCACGAAGGGCTCGTGCGCAGCACCACCCTCATCTACGACACCGCCTTCACCGGCACCCGTCCGCGCACGGACATCATCGACGCGCGGGCCTGGGCCCTGCCCGTCGCCTTCGTGGACCAGTTGGGCGCGGCCGTGGGCGAGCCCCGCCTCCGGGGCCTCACCGGGGACCAGGCCTCCACCCTGGCCGCCGCGGGCTTCGTGCTCGGCCGCGTGGTGGACCTCCAGGGCCGGCCCGTGAGCGGCGCACGCGTGGCGCTCGACCGCGCCGAGCTGGCGGAGCGGATCCTCTACCCGTCCGAGGACCTCGCCTCCGTGAACCCGGCGGGCACCGCGTCCCACGGCCTGTTCCTCTACGTGCACTCCGCCTCCAGCCTGGAATCCTTCCAGCTGTCCGTGGAGGGCGCTGACACCTACGTGCCTCGCAACGTGGACGCCGGCCCGGGCCTGGGCGTGGTGCTCACCGTGTACCCGGGACGCTACGCACCGTAGTTCCCCCTCGACACGGCCCTTGAATGGCCTCATCCTTGAGGTCCTGAAAAGTCGGACATCCCTGTTCTCACCGAACAAGGGACGGCCCTGGCGTCGCATTGCCCCAGCGGCCTGCGGCGCGTGATGTTGTGGCAAGATGCAACGCTGGCGTTCCGGGGGGGGCGCGGACAATGAGCGGCCGTTCGATGCCACGAAGCACGGTGTTGGTCCGTGCCCTTGCGCGCAGCGCCGCGGCCGCCGCCTGCCTCGTGGGCCTCTTCGTGTGGCTGGGCTGGGCCCTGGACGTGATGGTGCTCAAGTCCATGGGCGCCGCGATGCCCGTGATGCGGCCGGGCGAAGCGCTGGGGCTGATGCTGGGCGGCGCCGCGCTGGGCCTGCGCCTGCGGCGCGACGTGAGCCGGACCCGCCACTGGCTGGGCACCGTGCTGGCGTGGGCCACCGCCGTCCTGGGTGCGGCGAGCCTCGTGGACCTTGTCCTCACGATGGGCAGCGGCGGCCTGGACGCGCTGTTCCTGCGCCTCCTGGACGACGAGGGGCTCACGCAGCCCGGCCTGACGACCTCGCCCCTGACGTCGCTGTGCCTGCTGCTGCTGGGCCCGGCGCTGGCGCTGCTGGACCGGGGCGGTGAAGCGCGGCTGTCGTGGCCGGATGGCCTGGTGTCGCTCACGCTGATGGCGGCGCTCCTGGGCCTCAACGGCTTCCTGTTGGGCCCGCTGGGGACGTCCACCGCCGCGCCGTTCTTCTTCTTCCAAGAGCGCAGCATGGGGCTGCACACCACCTGCGTGCTGGTGCTGCTGGCGGTGGGGACGCTGTGCGCCCGGCCGGACCAGGGGCTGATGGCGCGGCTGACGCGCGACACGCTGGGCGGCTTCGTGGCGCGGCGGCTGGTGCCGGTGACGCTGCTGGGGCCGCCGGTGCTGGGGCTGACGCTGGTGCTGATGCACCTGTCGGGCACGCTGAGCCACGACGCGAAGTTCCCCCTCTTCGCCACGGTGGTGGCCGCCGGCGGCGCCACGCTGGTGCTGCTGGCCGCGAGAGCGCTGGACCTGCTGGACAGCGAGCGGCGCAAGGCCAACTCCGCGCTGGAGGCCTCCGAGGCGCGCTTCCGCACCTTCCTCGACACCGCGCCCGACCCGATGGTGGTGGTGGACGCCAGCGGCCGGCTGCGCTTCGCCAACGCGGAAGCCGAGCGCGTGTTCGGCTTCCGCCGCGAAGCCCTGCTGGGCCGCGAGGTGGAGCTGCTCGTGCCCGAGGGCCTCCATGGCCCGTCCCCGAGCGGCCCCCCGCGCGCCACCGGCGGACGGCTGGTGACGGGCCGGCGCCAGGACGGCACCAGCGTGCCGCTGGAGGTGCGCCTGAGCCCGCTGGAGGGCGCCGCTGACGCCACGCTCATCGCCATCCTGCGCGACGTCACCGAGCGCCGGGAGCTGGAGAAGCTGCGCGAGGAGTACGTGGGGCTCATCTCCCACGACCTGCGCAACCCGCTGAGCACCATCAACCTGCGCGCCCACCTGCTCCAGCGCGCGCTGCACGAGCGGAAGCTGGAGCGCGAAGGCCACATGGCCCAGGCCATCATCCACAACGTGGAGTGGATGAACACGATGATTGAAGAGCTGCTGGAGGGCTCGCGGCTGGAGTCGGGCCGCGTGGACCTGCGCCGCGAGTCACGCGACCTGGGCCGCTTCCTGGAGGAGGTGCTGGAGCGCGACCTGCCCCCCGACGCGCGCGAGCGCTTCCGGCTGCACCTGGAGGCCCCGCTGCCGCCCGTGCCCCTGGACGCGGCGCGACTGGAGCGCGTGGTGACCAACCTGCTCACCAACGCCATCAAGTACAGCCCCCAGGGCACGCCCGTGGACGTGCGCCTGACCACCGTGCACGAGCAGGCCGTGGTGTCGGTGAGCAACCAGGGCGTGGGCCTGTCCACCCAGGACGCCGCCCACCTGTTCGACAAGTACTACCGCACCGAGGACGGCCGCTCCGCCGACGGCAAGGGGCTGGGCCTGGGGCTCTACATCAGCCGGCTCATCGTGGAGGCCCACGGCGGCCACATCTGGGTGGAGAGCGAGCCGGACCGGGGCGTCACCTTCTTCTTCAGCGTGCCGCTGGAGGCCGTCGCCGCCGCTCCTGGAGCGGCCTCCCCGAGGCAGCGGGCGGGCTGAAGCCGCGCAGGCGCGCTCAGCGCGGGATGAACCAGCGGGGCAGCCAGTCCGCGCCCTTCGCCGTGGTGAGCCGCGTCTGCCCCGTGCCGTCCGCGCGCATGAGGTACAGGTCGGTGTCGCCGTCGCGCTCGGAGACGAACACCAGGGCCTTGCCGTCCGGGCTCCACGCCGGCATGTCGTCGCGGTGGGTGCCGTCCGTCAGCGCCACCGGGGCGCCACCCGCCAGCGTCGCCACCCAGATGCGGCTCTTGCCGCCCTCCAGCCGCGCCACGTACGCCACGCGCTGGCCGTCCGGGCTGAAGGCCGCCTCGCGCTCGTCGCCCGCGAAGCCCTCGCCGGACAGCACGCGCAGGTCGGAGCCGTCCGCGCGCACCAGGTACAGCCGCTCCCGGCGCTCGCGGTTGCTCACGAACAGGAGCCACTGGCCGTCCGGGCTCCACTGCGGCGTCCGGTCCTCCATGTAGAACGTGGTGATGCGGCGGGGCTCGCCCGTGCCGTCCGCGCGGTAGACGTAGACCTCCGGGTCGCCCTCGCCGCTGCACACGCAGGCGACCTCGCGGCCGTCCGGGGACACCGCCGGCTCGAAGCAGCCCTGCTTCACCTGCGTCACCGGCGTGTCCACCGCGTTCGCCGTGGGCGCGAGGCGCACCACGTCGCTGAAGCCCCGCGCGTCCGACTCGGTGACGAGCCACGTGCCATCCGGGCCCCAGCTCGCGTTGCGCGCGCGGGGCCGGGGCGGATGCAGCGCCACCGCCGCACTTCCGGGCAGGGGCTGCAGGGGCTGCGCGCGCAGCTGCTGGAACACGTGCCCGTTCGCCTCGCCCGACGCCACCACCAGCAGCGTGCGGCCGTCCGGCGACGGCGGGCCGGGGTACTCGTCTTCTGGCGCGGAGGTGACCTGCGTCTCCTGCCCCGTGGGCGTCACCCGCCACACGTCCTTCTGTCCCGCCCGCTCGGAGAGGAAGACGATGGTGCCCGGAAGGGCCCGCCGCTCCGCCTCGGAGAGGGACTGCGACCGCGACTGCGACGGGACACCGGGCGCCGTGGCGGAGGCGCCGCCGCAGCGGCCCTCGCAACCCACGGCGCCCAGCAACCCGAGCATGGCCCACCAGCGCCGTGCCCGGAGGGGCCCGAAACGCGGCTTCCGTTCAAGGCCCCGCGTCACGTCAGCGCACCCGGAGGGCGTCGGCGATGACGACCGAGCCCGCGGCCTGCCAGCGGCTCAGCTGCACCTTGTTCCAGCCGGCGCTGAAGTTGAAGGTGCCCAGGGCCACCCACTTGCCGCCGTTGATCTGCTGGTTCGCGGTCGCCGTGCCCAGGTTGGCGCCGTCCGCGTTGAAGGCGATGAACGCCGCGGAGGTGGAGCGGTTCGTGCCCGCCACCCACCAGCCGTCCACCGTGCGCGTCTGCGCCGTGGGCAGGTAGAACCAGAACGTCGCCGGAGCGGAGACGGCCTCCGTGGCGGCGAAGTAGTAGCCGCTGCCGTAGTAGCCGGCGCTGGAGCCCGCCGTCCACGCGCCCGTCAGCTCGAAGCGGGCCTTGGCCGCGTCGTTGTTGGCGGCGTTGCTGTCGATGACGATCTCACCCGCCGGCGTGGTGGTGCCGCAGTAGCTGTTGATCTTGCTGATGTACGACGACCACGGCCAGTTGGGACCCGGGTCCGTGCGCGTCGCGGGCTGCAAACGGCCGTGCGCCACGATGTGGTAGCTGTCCTTCACGATGGCGTTGTCGCGCGCGATGTCGCACGACAGCTTCGCGGACGTTTCAATCTGCCCCGCCGGGAACGACGACTGGCTGGCGAAGCCGCCGTGCTCGATGCCGATGGTGAAGTTGTTGGACGACGACCCGTTGAGCCAGCACTCCTTGCCGCCGTTGAGGTTGCAGTCGTACGTGGCGCCAATGTGCCACGCGCGGCTGGACTCACGCACGAGCTGCGACACCTCGCTGCCGCTCTCGTTCACCACGTAGTGCGCGCTGACGCCGGAGGCGCTGTTGGCGAGCCAGCCCCAGCACCCGGCGTAGCCGCCCTCACAGGTGTGGATGATGATCATCGACGGGTCGCCACCGGCGCCCGCGGGACGCGCGTTGTAGTTGGGCGACGGCCGCCAGATGGACGCGCCGTAGTCCGGGCCCGCCGCCATGGCCCGAACCTGCGGGCGGGCGGACTTCGCCTCCACCTTCACGGGCTCCAGGGACGCCGCCACGGAGCCGTCCGTGTTGAGCGCCACCGCGCCCTCGTTGATGACCGCGTACACGCCGCGGTGCACGTGCTCCGCCTGCGCGTCCGGGTGGCTGATGCCGCTCAGCCGCGCGGCCACCGGCGCCCACGCGCCCAGGTCCCCGCGCTCCACGTTCGCCTCCGTGGCGAAGTGGGAGAGCAGCGCCGCGCCCGCGCGGATGTTCGCCGCCGCGTCCGTGCGCGCCGCTTCCACCGACACGCCCGCCAGCGCCGCGCCCTGCTCCAGGTCCGCGCCCCGCAGCGCCATCAGACCGAACGCGGCCTCCTGGCCCGGGAACTCCACCGTGCCCACCGCCATGTGCCAGCGCGTCTCCGTGTAGGAGACCGCCTTGAGCAGCTCCGCCGGGACGTTGAACTCCTGGGCGGCCTGCGCGAACAGCGGATCCATCTCGCGCGGGGTGTTGCTGCCGGCGGTGTCCGTCGAAGGCTGCGAGGGCGTCTCGGCGGGAGCGGGCGTCTCCGTGGGCTGCTGGGCCTGGGGACCACACGCGGACAGCACCAGCGCGGCGGCGGCCGCCGCGAACGGATTGCGGAACGTTGACATGAGGTGACTCCGGATTCGGGGGGAGGGACTCCACGGGCCGCCCCCGCATTTCCACGGGAGAGACCGGCACCGCTCCCTGAGCACCCGCCGTGCCAGACCCCTCCCGCCCGTTACCTTCGTCCAGTTTTCTTCCGCATCGGTACATCCATGCACCACCTCCCCCCATCCTCCCGGGACCCTGGAGTTCCTTAAACGCCTGAAATCATGGAATTGCCCACATCCTTGGGGCGGTTTTTTCGTACACTGAGAGAAGTGGTGCACGGATGTCCCAGTGACGTGTTCCAGGACATCCGTGACGTAATGGATTGTTACAACTCTTCCTGTATTTAGCGCTATTTGAAGCCATGGCGGACCGAAGGGGCGAGCCTCCGGGCGACAGGGGCGCGCGAAGGGCCGGCATCCCGTCAGTCCATCCGCTATGACGCCAGCATCATGCGGCTCTTCGGTATCGGCGACACGCACCTGCCCTCCACACGGCAGAAGGACATGCACCGCTTCGGCTGGACGGACCACCCGCTCCCGCTGCAGCGCGCGTGGGACGAGCAGGTGCGGCCGGAGGACGCGGTCATCGTCGCGGGCGACATCTCCTGGGCCACGCGGGCCACGGAGGTGATGGACGACCTGGCGTGGCTGGACGCGCGGCCGGGGCGCAAGGTGCTGGTGCGCGGCAACCACGACTACTGGTGGGGGGACTCCGCGTCCAAGCTGCGCAAGCTGCTGGCGCCGTTCCGCACGCTGGAGGGCTTCCTGCACAACAACGCGGTGGTGCTGGGGCCGTGGGTCATCGCCGGCACCCGGCTGTGGACCGCGCCGGAAGCCCCGCCCATGCCCGGCGGCGAGATGGGCGACGAGCCCATTGACGCGGGGTTCGTGGAGCGTGAGACGCGCAGGCTGGCCACGTCGCTGGAGGACGCGCGCAAGAAGGAGCAGGCCAGTCCCACGCCGCTCACGCGCATCGTCGCGGTGCACTTCCCGCCGGTGTACGCCAACGAGCGGGCCACCGCGTTCAGCGACCCCATCGAGGCCTTCGCCCCCAAGGTCTGCGTCTACGGCCACCTGCACGCGGGCGGCATCGCGGCGGGCTTCACCGGCGAGCGGGCCGGCGTGCGCTACGTGCTCGCCTCGTGTGACGCGGCCGGCTTCGCGCCCATGCTGCTGGACGAGCGCTGAGCCTGGGAGGCCCCGGCGTGCGGGTGCTTTGTCGACAGGTGGGGATGTCCCGTTAAGCTGGAGTCAGCTTCCTCCTGCGGGAAGCCAGGGAGTGGAAGTCATGCCGTCGGACAAGGCCGAGCTCGCCGCCAGGATCGCCATCCTCCAGTCAGGGGATTCCGTGCGCGGGCTCATCTTCAAGTCCGTGTTCAGCCTGGTGCAGCAGCACGCGGGCGCGACCGGGATGGAGAAGATTCGCAAGGGTGAGCTGGACCACGACTACGCGGAGCTGCGCTCGTATCCAGCGAAGGAGCTGCTGCTGCTCCTGTTCAGCGTGGGGGACCTGCTGGAGGGCACGCTCGGGTCGGTGGAGGAGGTGTTCCAGGCCTGCGGCGAGGTGAGCATCACGCGCTACTCCACCGGACCGGGGATGCTCATCTTCGGCATCATCTCCCGGGGGGACCCGCAGAAGCTCTTCGCGGGCGCGCAGATGGCGTACAGCGCGGCGGTGTCCTACGGCAACCGCGAGTACCTCACCACGGGGACCAAGTCCGGCACCCTGCGGATGCGCCGGGACATGATGCCGCCCGCGTACCACGTGGGCATCCTCACCGGTTCGCTCAAGGTGCTGGGGCTCACGGGCAAGGTCACCGCGAAGCCCCAGGGCATCGACCGCGTGGACTACGACATCCACTGGTCCTGAAGTCCTGAAGTCCTGAAGCGGCGCCTTCAGTCCACGCGGGTGAAGGTCACGTCCAGCTGCGCGACGACGCGCTCGCCCACCGACGCCGTGCACGCGAAGGTGTGGTCGGCGCCGCGCACCTGCTTGCGGTGGGCCCCGAAGACGACGGTCTGCCCCGCGTAGGCCAGGCTGTCCGCGGACAGCTTCACGTCCTTCGCCACGAAGCGGGCGGTGTCACACTGCTCCAGCGAACGGCCCAGCGTGGTGGCCATGCGCGTCATCCCGCCCGCGACGACGGCCACCGGCATCACCGGGTGCATCGCGAAGTGGCCCTTGCACAGCTCCGGGGTGACGACCAGCGACGAGCGCAGGCTGCCGCCGTCCATCTGCCAGTCCGTCAGCTCCAGCGGCTTGCTGTACGGGTTCTGCCGCAGCTTCGCCCACTCCTCCGGGGTGCGCTGCACGTTGTCCGCCGGACGGGGCGCGGCGCGCATCTCCAGCTTCGCCTGACCGAACAGGCGGGTGAAGGCGGCGGCGGACAGCACGTTGTAGTCCACCTCCAGCCGGAACAGCGGCGTGCCGTCCGACAGCGACAGCAGCGTGCGCGCCGTGCAGGTGCGCTTGCCGGTGTACTCCGCCTGCGCCAGCGCCCACAGCAGGTCCGTGGTGCGCTCCTGGGGGGCAGGCTGCAGCCACTGACCGCGCGCGGCGCTCGCCAGGTAGAAGTGCTGGCCGTCCTTGGGCGCCACCAGCGCCGAAGCGCACGAGCCCAGGATGGCCAGGTGACGGCCCGCCTCGCCCAGCCCGATGGGCATCGCCTGCGCGTCGGGGTCCATCTGCACCGGCACGCGCGCCACCACCTCACCCGGCAGCACCGTCACGTCCTTGAGCGCGAAGTACGGATCGCGAACGCAGATGCGCGGGTACAGCTCCTGCGCGCTCAGCACCGTGTAGGGCGCGGCCTCCGACAGCGGCATCAGCGGCCGGTTCACCCACGGCATGGCGGACGTCGCGGTGGAAGCCGAGGAGGACACGGGGGCGGGGGCGATGGCCTGGAGCATGGAAGGTCTGACCTCGTTTCAGACGCCGGGTGGCGGGGGACACCTGGCCGGAGAGTAACCAAGTTTCCTTACGTCAGGACAGGAATTTTTTCTGTCCCACGAAAAGATTCTCGATTGATCGGCCGAAGTGTTGCGTCCCTGCCGTATTTTTATATCCGAGCCGGAATTTCGGCACTCCAGCGGAGCAAGATGGGGCAGGTCAGGCAGGACGTAAACCCCCACCCGACGTGCAGTGTCAACCACGGGTGGGTCATATCCACCCCGGGGTTTCCCCTCGGCTCCAAGTGATTTCAAGCGCTTGGAGGAGGGGAGAAGCGGCCCATCCCCCAGGACGCGGGGTGAGGGTCCAGAAGAATTCCTTCTCACCGGGTGAAGTCTTGGTGCGTCACCCCGCGAGGGGAATCAAAGCTCCACCTGGCTGCCCAGCTCCACGACGCGGTTGGGCGGGATGCGGAAGTAGGCGGTGGCGCTGCGGGCGTTGCGGCTCATCCAGGAGAAGAGGGCCTCGCGCCACACGGCCATGCCGGGCTTCTTGGTGGGGATGAGCGTTTCCCGGCCCAGGAAGAAGCTGGTGCCCATGAGCTGGAACTGGAGCCCCTTCTCCCGGCAGCGCTTGAGCACGTCCGGGATGCCCGGGTTCTCCATGAAGCCGTAGCGGGCGATGACGCGCACGAAGCCCTGCTCCAGGGGTTCCACCTCCACGCGCTCCACGCCCACCACGTGGGGAATCTCCTCCGGGATGATGGTGAGGAGGACCACCTGCTCGTGCAGCACCTTGTTGTGCTTGAGGTTGTGCAGGAGCGCGGGCGGGGTGCCCTCCGGGTTGCCCGTCATGAAGATGGCGGTGCCCGGCACGCGCACGGGCGGGTGGTCCCCGAAGCTGCCCAGCAGGTCCTTGAGGCTGATGCTGGACGCGCGCAGCTTGGCGGCGAGGATGTCGCGCCCGCGCTTCCAGGTCGTCATGAGGGTGAAGATGCAGAGGGCGAGCAGCAGCGGGAACCAGCCGCCGTCGGAAATCTTCACCGCATTGGCGCCGAAGAAGGACAGGTCCACCAGCAGGAACAGGCCCGCGATGGGCAGCGCCACGGCGCGGCTGATGTTCCAGCGCTCGCGGGCCACGACGTAGGCGAGCACCGTGGTGATGGCCATGGTCGTCGTCACCGCGATGCCGTACGCCGCCGCCAGCCGGCTGGAGGAGCCGAAGCCCAGCACCAGCGCCACCACGCCCAGCAGCAGCGCCCCATTGAGGCCGGGCAGGTAGATCTGCCCCATCTCCTCCGCGGACGTGTGCACGACCTCCATGCGCGGGCTGTAACCCAGCTGCATCGCCTGGCGGGTGATGGAGAAGGAGCCGGAGATGAGCGCCTGGGAAGCGATGACGGCGGCGCCGGTGGACAGGGCGACAAGCGGGTACAGGGCCCAGTCGGGGGCCAGGAGGAAGAACGGGTTCCTGGCGGCCTCGGCGTGGCGCAAGAGCAGCGCGCCCTGCCCCAGGTAATTGAGGACGAGCGAGGGCAGGACCAGGGCGAACCAGGCGCGCTTGATGGGGCCCGCGCCGAAGTGCCCCATGTCCGCGTAGAGCGCTTCTCCGCCCGTCACCACCAGGAACACGGCGCCCAGCACGAGGAAGCCGTGCCAACCGTTCTCGATGAAGAAGTGCACGCCGTGCACGGGGGACAGCGACCAGAGCACCGCAGGGTTGTGCACGAGCTCCTTCACGCCCAGCACCGCCAGCACGAGGAACCACACGCACATGAACGGGCCGAACACCGCGCCGATGCCGCCAGTGCCCTTGCGCTGCACGAGGAACAGGAGCGCCAGGATGACGAGCGAGATGGGGATGACGTAGGGCTCGAAGACGGGCGTGGCCACGCTCAGGCCCTCCACCGCGCTCAGCACGGAGATGGCCGGGGTGATGAGGCCGTCGCCGTAGAGGAGCGCCGCGCCGAAGATGCCCAGCGTTATCAGCACCGGCCGCGCGTGGTGCGCCTGCCCCCGCGGCCGCTGCATGGCCAGCGCCATCAGCGCCAGGATGCCGCCCTCGCCCCGGTTGTCCGCGCGCATCACGAACAACAGGTACTTCACCGACACGACGATGATGAGCGACCAGAAGATGAGCGACAGCACGCCCATCACGTTCGCCGGCGTCGGGGCGATGCCGTGCGGGCCGGTGAAGCACTCGCGCAAGGCGTACAGCGGGCTGGTACCGATGTCTCCGTAGACGATGCCCACCGCGCCCAGCGCCAGCATCGCGATGCGTTTGGGAGAATCCGGCGCCTCCAAAGAGGCGGCCGTCGAATCCGAGGGTGCGTTCACGGCCCCCGCTTTAGCCGAACCCCGGGCCGCCGCAACCGAAGCCGTGCGGCTCCTTTGCTTTCCAACCGCTCGGAGGTGCTCCCATGTGCGCTCCCCGTCCCCTGCCCCGGGGGGCGACAGGCCGGGGAACGAGCCCCCTGCAATCCACCAACGGTTGCGGGGGCGGGGTGTCCTGCATCCGTGAAAGCGGGGATGGCGGGACCTGAGACGCACAGCGTCCGGGGCGGG
>NZ_RAWG01000106.1 GCF_003611735.1 Corallococcus sicarius
GTGGTGGCGGGTGGGCGTCTGGGTGATTTCGCGCAGGGGGACGCGGATGTCGGGGTGCAGGGTCCCGGACACGTAGACCTTCTGGGAGGCGGGAAGCGGGCCGCGGCTGATCCCCTCCAGCACCTTCCCGTCGACCTTCAGGCTCTTGGACGCTCCACTCATCGGACGGCTCCTCGTGACGACGAACGGGAGACGGGACGGGCCTGGAGCACCCTTCCGCTTCCCTCCGCCGGTATTAACCGGTTCAGGTTCAAAGGGTCGGACGCGGAAACGCGACCGTCTCAGCCCCCTTCCGGAGGCGCCCCTAGCGACTGGGAGCGATGTAGCGCAGGGGATGGCGGGCTTCAACCCGCGCGGACGTGGACCCGGGGCCAGTGGACGTCAGGTGGCCCTGCAGGGAGGGACTTGCGTCCTCGTGGCGCCCACTGGGATTGCGCATCGGTCCTGTGCTTACACGCCTCACTGACAGGGCGCTGTTCCTGCCGAGGTGAGCTACTTTTGCTGGATCCCGGTAACAGCCATCCTCTGCATCTCCCTCAGCAGCCGGAGCCCGTAAACACAGAAAGAGCGCACGACTCATCTCTGGTCAAATCACAGACGCCTAAGCGGAATCCAAGGGAGGGAAGTTTTCTCCTTGGGGCTGACGTGCCAACTCGGGTTGGTCAGGTAGAATCATTACCGCCTCTTCCATCGCGGCCAGGGCCTCGTCCCGGCGCCCCACCTCGCTCAGCTGGAGCCCCAGGATGCTCAGGCTGGTGGCGAGGGTGGGAAGGAAGTCTTCCGGGCGCTCGCGGGCCAGCGTGCGGTAGTGCTTCACCGCCTCTTGCGTCGCGGCTAGGGCCTCCTCCCGGCGCCCCATCTCGGTCAGCCAATTCCCCAGGTTGTTCAGGCTGGCGGCGAGTTCGGGAAGGAAGTCTTCCGGGCGCTCGCGGGCCAGCGTGCGGTAGTGCTTCACCGCCGCTTCCGTCGCGGCCAGGGCCTCGTCCCAGCGCCCTACCTCGCTCAGCTGGAGCCCCAGGATGCTCAGGCTGGCGGCGAGTTCGGGAAGGAAGGCTTCCGGGCGCTCGCGGGCCAGCGTGCGGTAGTGCTTCACCGCCTCTTCCATCGCGGCCAGGGCCTCGTCCCGGCGCCCCATCTCGCTCAGTTGGAGCCCCAGGATGCTCAGGCTGGCGGCGAGACCAGGAAGGAAGTCTTCCGGGCGCTCGCGGGCCAGCTCGCGGCGAATCTCCACCGCCGCTTCCGTCGCGGCCAGGGCCTCGTCCCAGCGTCCCACCTCGCGCAACCAGTGCCCCAGGTTGACCAAGCTGGCGGCGAGTTCGGGAAGGAAGGCTTCCGGGCGCTCGCGGGCCAGCGTGCGGTAGTGCTTCACCGCCTCTTCCATCGCGGCCAGGGCCTCGTCCCGGCGCCCTACCTCGCTCAACCGGGGCCCCAGGTCGCTCAGGCTGCCAGCGAGTTTGGGAAGGAAGGCTTCCGGGCGCTCGCGGGCCAGCGCGCGGAAGTGCTTCACCGCCGCTTCCGTCGCAGCCAGGGCTTCCTCCCGGCGCCCCACGGCGCTCAAATGAATACCCAGGTTGACCAGGCTGGCGGCGAGTTCGGGAAGGAAGTCTTCCGGGCGCTCGCGGGCCAGCGCGCGGAAGTGCTTCACCGCCTCTTCCGTCGCGGCCAGGGCCTCGTCCCGGCGCCCCGCCTCGATCAACTGGGGCCCCAGGATGCCCAGACTGGCGGCGAGTTTGGGAAGGAAGGCTTCCGGGCGCTCGTGGGCCAGCGCGCGGTAGTGCTTCACCGCCTCCTCCGTCGCAGCCAGGGCCTCGTCTCGGCGCCCTACCTCGCTCAACCGGCGCCCCAGGATAATTATTAGGCTGGCGGCGAGTTCGGGAAGGAAGATTTCCGAGCGCTCGCGGGCCAGCGCGCGGAAGTGCTTCACCGCCTCTTCCGTCGCGGCCAGGGCCTCGTCTCGGCGCCCTACCTCGCTCAAATGAATACCCAGGTCGCTCAGGCTGCCAGCGAGGTCGGGAAGGAAGACTTCCGGACGCTCGCGGGCCAGCGCGCGGATGTGCTTCACCGCCGCTTCCGTCGCGGCCAGGGCCTCGTCCCGGCGCCCCACGTCGCTCAGTTGGAGCCCCAGGATGCCCAGGCTGGCGGCGAGGTCGGGAAGGAAGACTTCCGGACGCTCGCGGGCCAGCGCGCGGAAGTGCTTCACCGCCGCTTCCGTCGCGGCCAGGGCCTCGTCCCGGCGCCCCACGTCGCTCAGTTGGAGCCCCAGGTTGCCGAGGCTATCGGCGAGGTTGGGAAGGAAGGCTTCCGGGCGCTCGCGGGCCAGCGCGCGGTGAATCTCCACCGCCTCTTCCGTCGCGGCCAGGGCTTCCTCCCGGCGCCTCGCCTCACGCAAACCTACGCCCAGGTTGCTCAGGCTCGTAGCGAGGTCGGGAAGGAAGGCCTCCGGGCGCTCGCGGGCCAGCGCGCGGAAGTGCTTCACCGCCTCTTCCCTAACGGCCAGGGCCTCGTCCCGGCGCCCCACGTCGCTCAACCAGTTCCCCAGGTTGCTCAGGCTGCCGGCGAGCTCGGGAAGGAAGGCCTCCGGGCGCTCGCGGGCCAGCGCGCGGTAGTGCTTCACCGCCGCTTCCGTCGCGGCCAGGGCCTCCTCCCGGCGCCCCACCTCGCTCAACTGGGACCCCAGGTTGCTCAGGCTATCGGCGAGACCAGGAAGGAAGGCTTCCGGGCGCTCGCGGGCCAGCGCGCGGAAGTGCTTCACCCCCGCTTCCGTCGCGGCCAGGGCTTCCTCCCGGCGCCCCACCTCGCTCAAATGAATACCCAGGTTGCCGAGGCTACCGGCGAGGTTGGGAAGGAAGGCTTCCGGGCGCTCGCGGGCCAGCGCGCGGTAGTGCTTCACCGCCGCTTCTGTCGCGGCCAGGGCTTCTTCCCGGCGCCCCACCCTGCCCAACCGGGCCCCCAGTTCTATAAGAATTCTGGCCCGCGCGGCGGAGATTGCCCCTTCAGCGTCTACGGACATCTGCTCCAGTTGCTTCTCGGCGACCCAGACAGCCACTTCCCTCAAGGAAACCGTGTGTTCCGGAAGCATTGTCTCCAGTTCCACTGCCAGCGCAGGCGTTCCCTCCCGCTTCAACGCCTCTGACAACACGGTCCCAAGCAACCCGAAGGCACTCTTCTCTCCTAGAGCCAGCGCCACCTCAAGGGCCACACGGGCCCTTTTCCCCAGGTCTTGGTCCAACAGTCGATCCAACCATGGCCGGGTCAGTTCGGGCTTCTGCAACGACAGACTCCCAAGCACCAGGAAGCCGGTCCTGACCGCCGCTTCGCTGGCACCATCGAAGGTGCGCTCGAGGTAGTCCCTATCCGTCTCAGGCTCAAGCAGAACCTTTTCAACAAGCCTCTCGCCCAGCACGTCCGGTTCAAGCCCCCGCAGGTAGCAATCGCGCATCCCCTCTTTTCCACCACATGGGTACAACCACTTCAATGCCTCCAGGAAACAACCATCGGGTGCCTGCGCTTTTTCCAGCGTCGCCCTTGCCTCTTCCGCATCTGAGGCGCCCCCCTTCAGCGTCAATGCAGCCACCGCACGCCGGGCGGCCCTTTGGAAATAGATCCTTCGCGTTCCCGTTTCCCGATTCTGGGCCAACTCCCCCCAAAGCACTTGCTCACGCAATAGAATTTCATCCACCAGCGTTTCTGCGCAAAGATTCAGCCCTTCCACCACGGCCAGCGCAGCCATGTGGATGAAGAGGATGCGTTCAAACCGCGCATCAGAGAGGTCAGGAACTTCGAGAGAGACGTCCTCCTTCTCAAGGTGAGTGGCGAAGGCCCGCCGCGCCAACTCAAAACTCATCACCCGCAGCTCGTCCTCCATCTTGATGGGGAGCAGCCGCGTGGATAGATGCGCATCCAAGAGGTCTCTCAGCGCTTCCGACTGATGCAGCAACTCCCACCAGTCCCCCGATTGCCGGGCCACGAGCGCCACTCTCACTTTCGGGGCGCCCGCCATCCGGCTCTGGAGGAACTCCAGGCGTTTTTCGAGGTCCAGGTATGCTTCGGCCTTGTCCACGGTGATGAAGACCGGGTCGGTGCCTCCAAGAAGTTCCTCCAATCGATCCTGGTATCGCGCCAGACCGATATCTTCCACGGGAGGCAAAAATCCCGCCTGCCAACCCTTGGCTCGAAGCCTTGAGCACCACTCAATGAACAGCCGCGTTTTGCCCAGCCCTTGGGCACCTGTGAACAGCCGGATTCCCAATGAAGCGCTGTCGTCACACCAGTTCTTGAGGCTCTCGAGTTCCGTCTGCCGCGTTTCCTGCTGGAAGGGAACCACCTGGTAGCCAGCGCTCAGCAATCTGCCCAAGCCCGAGGCCTCGCGGGTGCCTTGAGGGCTGCGGTTCTTGTCTGGAGGGTTCCGGATGTTGTCCTGGAGGAAGCGAGGCCCGGGACGGGGTACCTGCTGAAGCGACAGTTCGCCAACCTCTTTTCGGAAGGCCGCGTCCTCCCGTAGCCGTGCGACAGGCATGGCGTAAAGCCGCGTTCCCGCGAACCCTTCCGGTCCCGAAGAGATGAAGCCAATGAGCCGTCCCTCCGCGAACACGGGCCCCCCCGAGAGTCCGCGCCAGGCCTCGGCGGAAAGCGGTGTGCCCGCCGTGATGACAAGTTCGTACTTCCCCTGTTCCCGTCCTCCCTGTGGGCCAAGCGTGCCGTACACATCCGCTGCCTCGCGCAAGTTCCCATGATCGTCCACGAACCTGGCGGCACGCGGGAACCCGGTGCTCTCCCACTCCAGTCGCTTGCTGCGCGTGTAGTCCCCCCATGCCAGCATGCCGCTCAGGGGCATCGTTTCTTTTGACTGGAGCAGGCAACCGTCCAAAGGCTGTGACTCCCAGCTCACCTGGACATCGCGCCAAACGCCTTCCGAAAAACCGACCTCTACCCTGACGGGTGGAGCCTCTCCAACCATCCCTTGAATGACGTGCCGTGCGGTCAGCAGTCGCGTGGGGGTCACCGCATAGGCGGTTCCCACCCGATAGTCCCCTTGCTCGACTTCCACCACCACCTTGGCCAGCCTGGATGAATCAATTCCGCCCGGCATCCGAATTCCCCCTTGGATAGACGCTTGCTACCGCGGCCTTACCTTCTCCTTGTCATTGACGTAGACGTGGTCTCGCTCTGGCCCCGACACCGGCAGGAGCTTGAACTTGAAGGAGTGGACGTCCTTGTGCTCCTGTCTGTATTTGCTACCCAGACTGAGCACATAGAATTTGATTCCTCCTTCGTCCTGTGACTCCCGACTCACTGCGACCTGGAGTTCCAGCTCGACGCCCTCCACCTTGAAGCGCAGGCGCTCGTCGTCCGAAGCACGCTGCGACTTCTCCAATTCCTGGCGCAGGTCCTGAATCATCTGGGCCAGGGGAATTCCCATGCCGGTACGGTCTGCATCCATGAATAGCCTCCCGAAGTGACTTAAGGACCCGTCCCCCCCGGGGCCAACAGGCACCCGGACGAGCCACCTACGCTCGGACCACCCCACGGGAGAGCATCTGCCCCCTGCTGCTGCCCCGACTCCCACATCGGAGCCGGACCTGCCCGGGTCGACAGGGCCCGACGCAGCGTTGTCTCGGTCTATTCCAGCGCTGCGCAGCGTCACGCGGATCGTCATCTTCAATGTGGCCGGGGAACGGGTCCGGGGGTCTTGTTCCTGACGGTGCAGACCGTGAGTGGGGCCGCAGGCCGGGCGTGCCCCTCGCTTCCTTCCCAAGAAGAGTCCCCCATGCTGCTGAGCCGCGTCCTCCCGTTGGTGCTGTGCGTCACCCTGTCGCTCATCGGCTGCGGAGGCGACCCGGTGTCGTACTCGGCGCCCGTCGGCATCAACCTCAAGGCCAAATCGTCCGACACCGCCAACGCCACCGTCACCTCCCAGAAGGGCATCTCGACCGAGTCGGGCAACCCCTACAAGGTCTTCGTCGATGAGGCGCGCGAGGGGCTGGACGGCAAGTCGCCGTCTCGCGTGGAGCTCACGAACCTGACGCTCACCCTGGGCGCGGGAAGCGTGGGCGTGACCTCCCTGGCGGACGTGTTCACCGGCCGAGTGGAGGTGCTCTTCCTCATGGAAGAGTCCAACAACACCTACGTCGCCGGCCACGTGGAGAACCCCACGGGCACCGGGCCGGTGACACTTGAGGTCGACTTCGATTCCGAGGCGATGCCGGACGCCGACTACACGCGCTTCCTGGCAGGCAAGTTCAACGTCGTGCTGCGCGGCCCGGCCGCGGCCAGCTTCACGACCAAGGGCGCGGAAGTGGACTTCCAGTCCACGTTCTCCTTCTCCGCGTTCGAGTAGCGCTTCACTGCCTTGCACGAGCGCCTGCGGTAGCTTCCGCTCAGGCGCAGGACGTGCCAAGGGAGTGCGCATGGATGGGCCTCTGCCGCTGTCACACGAGCAACGTGAATCCGCACTGAAGGATCTCGTAGGGTCGGACCGCGTTGCCATGGTGGAAGCCGCCAGGCTTCTTTCGTCCGACACGTCGACCACGGCCCGACTGCTCGAGCTACTCGCGACGGAGGCTCGCGTTGAGACGCGGCACGCCATTCTCCATTCGCTGACCTGGCACAGTGCCCCCGAGACGTGGGGCCTCATGGTCCGCATCCTCGAAGACCGTGGAGAGGATCCCAAGGTCCGGGGTCAAGCCGCGGAGGGCCTCGCCTATATGTTCCCCGAGACGGCAACGGGGACCGACGCGTTTGAAGCAGGGGTCAAGGCCTTGCTCGATGCCAGCAAGGACCCCTCACCCGAGGTTCGCTATTGCGCTGCCTTTGCACTGGGCGCAGCGGGGCATCCGCCGCTCGCGCCCGTGCTCAAGGCGCTGCTTGAAGACTCCACCCCGGTACCGGGGTGGGTGGGCACCGTGGGCGACGCGGCTGCCAGGGCACTCGAAACGTTCGACCAGGATTGCGCGAAGCGCCGTCAGCGCGGGCCCTGAGCGGCGCCCGCTCACACCTTCACGGTCTTTACCAGCGGCAGCTCCCGCACCCGTGTCCCTGTGAGCGCGAACACCGCGTTCGCCAGGGCCGGGGCCACGGGGGGCACTCCGGGCTCGCCGATGCCTCCGGGGCGACCGTCGCTCGGGATGATGTCCACGTGGATCTTCCTCGGCGTCTCCGCGATGCGCGCCAGGCGGTAGTCCCGGAAGTTGCTCTCCACCGTGGCGCCGTCCTTCATCGTGATCTGGCCGTACAGCCCCAGGCTCAGGCCGAACACCACCGCGCCCTCCATCTGCGCCCGCACGCGCTCCATGTTCACGATGGTGCCCGCGTCCGCGACGATCCACGCCTCGTCCACCCGGATGTGCTCGTTCGCGTCCTTCACCACCGACACCACCACCGCCACGTACGTCAGGAAGCTGCGGTGCGCCGCCAGCCCCAGCGCCCTTCCCTGCTGCTTGCGCTCGTCCCAACGCGCCAGCCCCGTCACGCGCTCGATCACGCGCCGCAGCCGCGTCGTGTCCACCGGGTGCTCGTCCAGCGACTGGCCGTAGTTCGGCACCTTCGCCACGCCCAGGTCCTTCGGCGTCACGATGCGGGACGGCCCCAGCACCTCCAGCAGCGTGTCTCGCGGATCCGTGCCCTTCGCGTGCGCCAGCTCGTCGATGAAGCTCTGCACCGCGAACGCGTGGTAGATGTTCGCCACCGAGCGCAGCCAGCCGATGCGCGTGTGCGCCCGCGCCTCGCAGTTCTCCATCCGGATGTCCGGGATGGCCAGCGGCAAATCCAGGATGCCCTGCCCCATCTCCCCGTCCCCCGCGAACGTCGCGTCGGAGAACGTGGAGCCAATCGGCGGGAACGCGATGCGCTGGTGCCACGCCACCACCTTGCCGCTCGCGTCCAGGCCCGCCTCCAGCCGCTGCGCGCTCGTCGAGTGGTAGTAGTCGTGGCGTACGTCGTCCTCGCGCGTCCACTGCACGCGCACCGGCTTGCCCACCGCCTTCGACAACAGCGCCGCCTCCACCACGTAGTCCGGCTTCGACTTGCGGCCGAACCCGCCGCCCAGCAACGTCACGTGGATCATCACCTTCGACGGATCCATCCCCAGCGCCTTCGCCACCTCGCTGCGCGCGGCCTGCGGGTTCTGCGTCGTCGCCCACACCTCGCAGGTGCCGTGCTCCACGCGAGCCACCGCGGCGGGCGGCTCCATGGGCGCGTGCGCCAGGTGCGGCGTGTTGTACGTGGCCTGCACGCGCTTCGCGGCCTTCGCCAGCGCGGCCTCCGCGTCACCGACGTTGCGCACCACCTTGCCCGGCTTTCCAATCACCTCCAGCAGCTGCTCGCGGTACGCCTCCGAGTCGTAGGTCGCGTTGTCCCCGCCCTCCCACGTCACGTCCAGCGCCGCGCGGCCCCGCATCGCCGCCCAGGTGTGCTCCGCCACCACCGCCAGCCCTCCCAGCGGCTGGAACAGGAACGGCTTTGTCGCGGCCGGCAGCTCCACCACCTTCAGCACGCCCGGCACCGCCAGCGTCTTCGTCGCGTCGTAGCGGGCCACCTTGCCACCCGCCACGGGCGGACGCGCGATGACGGCGGTGACCATGAAGGGCAGGCTGATATCCGCGCCGAAGGTCGCGTGCCCCCGCACGATGTCCGGACCATCCAGCAGCGGCAGCTCCTTGCCCAGGTGCTTGAGCTCGCTGCGCGGCCGCAACGTCACCGCCTGCTTCTCCGGCACCTTCAGCTTCGCCGCGTCGGTGGCCAGCTCCCCGAACTTGAGCACCCGCTGGGTGCCCTTGTGGAAGACGGCGTGGTCGCGCGCCTCGCACTCCGCGGGTGACACCTTCCAGCGCTTCGCCGCCACCGCCACCAACATGGTGCGCGCCGTCGCGCCCGCGTAGCGCAGGTCGTCGAAGATCTTCCGCACGCTGCTGGAGCCGTCCGTGTTCTGGTCGCCGTACGCCGCGTCGCCGTCACCCTGGACGACCTTCACGTGGGCCATGTCCGCGCCCAGCTCGTCCGCGATGAGCACCGGCAGCGAGCTGCGCACGCCCTGCCCCATCTCCGAACGGTGACACACGATGGTCACCCGCCCGTCCGGCGCCACGTGCACGAACACGTTCGCCCGCAGGCCGTTCGCCGGGATCTCCGGGAGCGACGTGGGCATGGGCATGGGGCTCGCGTCCGCCCTGGAGGGCAGCACCACCTCCAGGCCCAGCCCCGCGGCCACCAGGCCCAGCCCTTCGAGCACGGAGCGGCGCGACAGCCGGATGTGCACGTCCTGCTTGTTCGGAGCGCTCATTCGTTCGGGAGTCCTGCCGCCTTCTTCACGGCGGAGCGGATGCGCGTGTACGTCCCGCAGCGGCACAGGTTGCCCGCCAGCGATTGATCAATCTCCGCGTCGGTGGGCTTCGGCTTCTTCGCCAGCAGCGCCGCCGCCGTCATGATCTGCCCGGCCTGACAGAAGCCACACTGCGGCACCGCCAGCTCCACCCACGCCTTCTGCAAGGGGTGCGAGCCGTCCGGCGACAGACCCTCGATGGTCATCACGTCGCGCCCCTCCGCGCGCCGCACCGGCGTCACGCACGAGCGCACCGCCGCGCCGTCGATGTGCACCACGCACGCTCCACAGAGCGCCTGGCCACAGCCGTACTTCGTCCCCGTCAACGTCAGCAGGTCGCGCAGCGCCCAGAGCAACGGCATCTCCGGATCCACATCGAGGTCGTGCTGGGTTCCATTCACGCGCAGGCGGATGCTCACGGTTGACTCTCCTCGCGCGGGCACTCCGCGCCGTCCTTCACCCACGCGGCCATCAGGGCCCCGTACTCCGCCTGCGTCCCCGGTGCCGGCACCCGGCCGTCACCCGGCTTCCAACCCCAGCCCACCAGCGCGTCATGCGCGGAGTGTTCGACGATCTCCGCCAGGCTCTTGCCCCCGTTGCGCGCCGGGTCCTTCAACTGCTCGCACAGGGAGCGGGGCGTGCGCCCCTGCCAGGCCATCACCTTGGGCGCGAGGTGCCACTGGGGCGCACCGGGAACTCGCGCCAGCTCCACGTTTCGGTCCTGGTGGCAGGAGGTGCACTCCAGGCCCGGCACGCCCTGGTCCGCGGGGCCTCGGGCCACCGGCGGGTCGTGGACCCGGAAGTCATCACCCTGCGTCGGGGTGTCACCCGCGGGATGGCAGTTGGCGCACCGGGGGTGGAACATCACCCGGCTCGCCTCCAGGAACAGCGCCCGCGAGCGCTCCTTCTTGTCACCAATGGAGGAGAAGGCCTGCGGCGCACGGAGCGCCTGGGCGTCTGCTGGCGGCAGCTTCGTCGCGGTGGAGTGGGCGGCGCGGCCTCCGCACCCGGCTCCGAAGGCGAGCGACAACATCACTCCCGCCGCACCCGCACCCAGGACGATCCCCAGTGCTTTCGAGCGAAGACTCATCGTGCCCCGTCCTCCCATCCCACCGACCCGAGGTCGTGATGCGGCGAGCCTGACAAAAAGCCGCCTGCGTCGCGCAGGAATTCGTCAGCGCACACCACATTCCCGCCTCCGCGTGAGCAGTGAAGCAGGCAGGCGAGGGCCGTGCGTGTCTTGCTGACACGGCGGGCGCACGGGATTGACGGATTGTCTTTCGGAGGCCGAGGAGACGCCGCGCAAGTCCCTGGAATCGCGTGAGTGGAGGCCTGGAACGGCAAGTGTATTGGGAAGCGCGCAAGGAGATAGCCGCCATGCGCCAGAGCCCCGTGTCGTCCGTGTTCTCCCTCACCCGCCTCTTCATCGAGCAGTGCGCCCGCTGGAGGCTGCGTGAGGAGGTCATCGCGTTCATCCTCGAGTTCGGCACACCGGCCCGCGCATGCGGTGCCACCCACCTCACCGTGCACGAGCGCGACCTGCCCTGGTCCTTGCGCGAGTCATCCCTGGCGCGACAGGCGCGCGGGTGGATCCTCATCCTCAACGACGAGGACCGGATCCTCACCTGCTACCGCCGAAGAGACGCCTCGCGCTTCCTGCGACAGAAGCCCAAGCGCCGCCCCGCCGGAGTCAGCCGTGGCCGCGAGGACACACTGCGCGGCCTGCACTTCGCGCCAGCGTGATTCCGGTCATCGGTCGGAGCGCCATGGCCTTGGCGGCTTGGGCCTTCCTTTGAAGCCAGGACGCCACAGGTTCAAGGGGATCAGGGATGGGGAGCACCATGAGCTACAAGATTCCAAGAATGGGTTGGCTACCGGATCCGCTCGACCCCCGCGACCTCACGGTGCGGGCTCCGGAAGTGGCGCGTTCGCTGGATGCCATCATGCCGCGGCTCTCCCCCCGGGGAGCGGTGGTGGCGGCGGCGGCTGGCGCGGTCGCCACCTCGGCAGGGCCGCTGCGGGTGGACCTGCGCAAGTGGTGCTCGTTGGTGGAGGACCAGGGGAATGTCGGCTCCTGCACGGCGAATGCAGTGGTCGGCGCGTACGAATACTTCCAGCGGCGGACGACGGGCGAGAACGTGGAGGCGTCGCGCTTCTTCCTCTACCGGGCGACGCGGCGGCTGCTGGGCTGGGAGGGCCGGGGCGACACGGGCGCCTTCATCCGCAGCACCATTCGCGCGCTGCGCCTCTTCGGCGTCCCCCCCGAGGAGTACTGGCCCTACAACGAGCAGGACTTCGACCGCGAGCCCCAGGCCTTCCAGTACGCCTTCGCGCAGAACTTCCGGGCCATCCAGTACTTCCGCATCGAGGAGCAGATCGGACAACTGAAGAGCGCGCTGGATTCCGGGCTGCCGTTCGCCTTCGGCTTCACCTGCTTCACCTCCATGTTCACGCCGCAGGTGAGGGCGAGCGGAGTCATCCCGTATCCGAATCCCAAGGAGGGCGTCGAGGGAGGCCACGCCGTGCTCGCGGTGGGCTACACCGACTCCCACGTGCTCATCCGCAACAGCTGGGGCGAGGAGTGGGGGGTGGACGGCTACGGCTTCCTGCCGTGGACGTTCTTCGACCGGAGCCGCCCGCTGGCAACGGATTGCTGGGCGCTCGTGAACGCCTCCATCGTTCCTCCGGAGGAGGTGACCCTGGAGCCGGCGGCTCAGGGCATGGGGCACAAGCGCAGCGCGAGCGCGGACGGGCGGCAGCAGCGCCGCGAGCCACCGCTCATCCAGGTGGTCCGGGGCAATGATCCTCACGCCGAGATCCCCGTCCGGCTCACGCAGACGGGCGTGAAGACGGTTGATGACGGCCTGGAGATCGGGCTCCGCTCGACCCAGGAGGACATCTCGGTCACGTTGCGCGGCGTGAGCATCACCCCGTCCTTCGACTTCACCCTGTTGAAACAGGCTTCCGACGAGCTCTACCTCGTCGGGCTCGCATGGGATCTGTCGGACCAGCCACCGCGGCTCATCGCCCCGGCGGACCCGTCAGACTCCGAGCAGCTGAAGGGCATCTTCCGGCAGAGTGCAGCAGGCGGAGAGATCCGCTTCGGAAATGGCGGCCTCCCAGTGTGGAAGGGGGCGCCCGTGATCGGCGCGCTCTACCTGCACCTCCTGCTCGTGGAGAGCACCCGGGGCGCGGAGGCGCTGGGCAAGGCGCTGCGCGACGTGCAGGAACTCGTGAAGGAGAGCGACCTGATTCCGGCCCTGGGCCGACTCGGATCCGGGGTCTCGGCCGAGCCCCTCGTGCAGACGGAGGAGGCGGCGCACCGGCTGTTGGGCGAAATGACCGCGGTGTTCGAGAAGCAGGGGCACGTCATTCCCCTCTTCCAGGGGGTGTTCGGGGCGAACGCCTTCCTCCGGGGACAGACGGATGTCTATGATCAGCTGGGCATCGTGATCGAACTCGAGCGGACCCGCGAGGACGAGCCCCGGGGCGCCGCGGAGCCACGACTCACGGCGCTGCAGAAGATGCAGATGGCGGTCGCGGAGGAGCGCCAGCGCCGCCTCAGCAAGGGCGCCGAGCCCACGGCGGGCGTCACCCCCGGGAAGTCGGAGGAGCCGGTGGCTCCGAGAAGGCCCAGCGGGCCACACGCCTGAGGTCCCCCGCCGGGTTCCGAGGTCAGTCGAGCCCCGCCTTGCCCACCGCCCAGTAGGCCTTCACCTTCGGCGTGGCGCGCTCGCCGTCGCCCTTGAGCCTTGAGCGCAGGGCCTGGATGGACTGCGCCCGTCCTGTCATCACGAGCGTCGCGTCCGGCTTCGCGCGCAGCGCCTCGCGCAGCCTCTCGTGGACCTGGGCCAGGTGCGCATCCCCTGCCTGGCGCTCCACGTCCTGGCCCTCGAAGCCCAGCTCGCGCAGCGCGGGCTGGCAGTCCTCGCGGTTCGACACCTCGAAGACGGGGGTGACGTCTCGCTTCGCCGCGGTCCGGAAGGCGTGCGCCACCGCGAAGGACGTTTCGTCACCGAAGAGCACCACCGGGGCCGCGCCCTCGGCCAACACCAGCGAACGCCGGGGCCCGAAGAACTGGACCGCGTCCCCCACCTTCACGTCGCGTCCCCACTTCGCTCCGGGACTGTCGCCGTGCAGGTACACGAGGAAGGACGTGGCGCCGCGCTGCTCGTCCCATGACAGGGGCGTGTACGTGCGCATGCCAAGGCCTGGCAGGTACACCTGCACCTTGTCACCGGGAGTCCATCCCTGCCCTCTCAAGGCCGGGCCTTCGCAGTCCACCTGGCGGAAGGCTCGCGACACCTCGCGCACCCGCGTCACCTGGGAGTCGTGGAAGAGGAAGCGCCCGAGGACGCTTCCCAGCAGTGCCTTCGCGGATGCCATGGAAACCTCTCCTTCGTCAGGCACTCTCATACGCTGCCCACACGCTCCGGCCTTGTGAAGTTGCGTGAAGTGTCGCTATGCGAAGGCCATGAGATTGACCTCCGCGCTTCTCAGCCTCTTGCTGCTCGCAGCCCCAGCCTGCACCCATGGCCCGTCCGTCCAGGGGGCCCCCGTGGACCTCGCCGAGCAGGGCCGTGCGCTCGCCCGGCGCATCATCATCGCGGATGGCCACATCGACGTGCCCTACCGCCTCCGGGAGAAGCTGGGACCGGATGGGGCACCGACCGAGGACATCTCCCTGCGCACCGCTGGCGGCGACTTCGATTACCCGCGCGCCGTGGAGGGCGGGTTCGACGTGGCGTTCATGTCCATCTTCATCCCCGCCGAGTACCAGACGAAGGGTGGGGCCAAGGCCCTCGCGGACTCGCTCATCGACATGATGGAGAAGGTCGCCCTCCGTTCACCCGCGAAGTTCGCGATGGCCCACTCCGTCGAGGAGGCCCGGCGCAACTCCGCGTCAGGCAAGGTCTCCTTCGCGCTGGGGATCGAGAATGGCGCAGCCCTCGAGGACCGGCTGGAGAACGTCAGCCACTTCCAGCAGCGCGGCGTGCGCTACATCACGCTCACACACTCCGAGGACAACCTGATCAGCGATGCGTCCTCCAGTCAGGGCAAGGGCACCTGGAACGGGCTCAGTCCTTTCGGCAAGCAGGTGGTGGCCGAGATGAACCGCGTGGGCATCATGGTCGATGTCGCGCACCTCTCCGACGAGGCCATCCGGCAGGCCGTGGAGCTGAGCCAGGTGCCTGTCATCGCCTCGCACTCGTCATCCCGTCACTTCACGCCCGGCTTCATCCGCAACATCCCCGATGAGCTGATCCGCGCCGTGGCCGCGAAGGGGGGCGTGGTGATGATCAACTTCGGCTCGAAGTTCCTCACCCCGGCCGTCATGACCTACGAACAGCAGCTCGACGCGGCGCTCCAGGCCTGGGGCCAGCAGCAGGGCCTGACGAAGGACAGCCCCGAGATGAAGGCCTACTTCGAGTCCTACGTGCGCGAGCACCCCCTCCCCCTCGCCCGGGTGGAGGACGTGGCGGACCACGTGGACCATGTCGTGAAGCTGGTGGGCATCGACCACGTGGGGCTGGGCTCCGACTTCGATGGCGTGGGCCCCTCGCTGCCCATCGGGCTCAAGGACGTCTCCCAGTACCCGAACCTCTTCCGCGTCCTGCTGGAGCGCGGCTACAGCGAGGCCGACATCGAGAAGATCGCCTCGGGCAATGTCTTCCGCGTGTGGCGGCGGGTGGAGGACTTCGCCGCGCAGCGCCGCTGACCTCCCGGGCGGCCCTGGATTTCTCTGCATGATTCTCCGGCCCACCGGCTCCATGGGGTTGAGGGGACCTACATGCGGCAGTTTCTCCTGGGGCTGATGTTGGTGACGGTGTGCTGTTCGGAAGGCGCGGCCGCCGGGGTGGCGCCACCGGAGGCTCGCCTGCTGGGGGCCCGGGCGGCCTTCGACGAGGCGAACACGCTCTGGGACGCGGGGCGGTACGCCGAGGCCGTCTCGCGCGACGAACAGGCGCTCGCGGGGTTCGAGGCCGCGCTCGGGAGCACGCATCCCGAGGTCGCCAGGTGCCTGGACCTGCTCGGACGTCATCTCCTGCTCCAGGGGAGCTCCGCGCGGGCCGAACCGCTCCTGCTGCGCGCGTTGGCGCTTCGGGAGACGGCCCTGGGCAAGAACGCCCCGGAGGTCGCACAAACGCTCACCACCCTCGGCGACCTCTATGCGGCGCAGCACCTGTACGCGCGCGCCGAGCCGCTCCAGGTGCACGCGCTCGCCATCCGGGAGGCGGCCTTCGGCAAGGAGCACCCCCTCGTCGCCGAGCCGCTCAACGACCTCGCCAACCTCTACCTTGCCCAGGACCACTACGCGCGCGCGGAGCCGCTCTATGTGCGCGCGCTTGCGATCCGGGAGGCGGCCCTGGGCAGGGACCATCCGGACGTGGCTCAAACGCTCCATGACCTCGCCGGTCTCTACCACCAGCAGATGTTCTACAGCCGGGCCGAGCCGCTCTATGTCCGCGCGGTGGCCATCTGGGAAGCGGCCCTGGGCAAGGACCATCCCCTCGTCGCGGATCCGCTCTACTGGCTTGCCGTCCTCTACCAGCAGCAGGGATTGCGCGCGCGTGCCCAGCCCCTCCTTGATCGCGCGCTGGCCATCTCGGAGACGGCCCTCGGCAAGAACCCTCTCGACCTCGCCTCCCTGCTCGACAAACTCGGAACCCTCTACTGGGGGCATCGGAGGTTCACCGGAGCCCAGCCCCTCTTCGAGCGCGCGCTGGCCCTTCGGGAGGCGACCCTCGGCGGAAGCCATCCCCTCGTCGCCGAGTCACTCTCCGGTCTCGCTGCCAATCATCAACTCCAGGGGTCGTACGCCCAGGCCGAGCCGCTCCATGAGCGTGCGCTGGCCATCCGGGAAGCCGCCCTCGGCAGGGACCATCAGCTCGTCGGCTACTCACTCAGCGACCTCGCCAGCCTCTACGTGGAGCAAGGGCTGCACACCCGTGCTCAGCCCCTCCTCGAGCGTGCGCTGACCCTTCGGCGAGCGGCCCTGGGCGAGAACCATCCCTACGTCGCCGACGACCTCGTCGCTCTCGCCAACGTCTACGTCGCCCAGGGGTCGTATCGCCGTGCCGAGCCACTCCTCCTACGGGGACTGGCGATCATGGAATCGGTCTGCGGCGAGCGCCATCCCACCGTCGCCAGATACCTCAGCGACCTCGCCAACCTCTACGTGGCCCAGGGGTCGTATCGCCGTGCCGCGCCGCTTCATGCGCGTGCGCTGGCCATTCGGGAAGCAGCCCTCGGCAAGTCGGATGTCGGCGTCGCCCTTTCTCTCAACGACCTCGCCCGACTCGACCTCGCCCGGGGGGCATACGCAGATGCCGGGCCGAACCTCGAGCGCGCACTGGCCATCCTGGAAGGAACGCTCGGCCAGAAACATCCCCTTGTCGCCGAGGCCCTCAACCACCTCGCCAGGGTCCGTCTGGGCCAGCATCGCCTCACCGAAGCCCTACCACTGCTCACGCGAGCCTTCACCCTGTCAGAGCAGCGTCTGCGCGAGGAGGCACTCGGCTTCTCCGAGTCGCGCCTCGCGAGCTTCCTCCAGGTCCTGCGCAGGGATGAAGAACGGCTCTATGCACTGCTGCGCGCACACCCGGACGACGCCCGCGTGCGACGCCTGGCGCTCAGCGCCGCCCTGCTCCTCAAGGGCCGCTCCGTCGAGGAGACTGCCGATATCTCCCGGACCGTCTACCGGAGCCTGGGCGCGGAGGATCGCGACACCTTCGCGCGGCTGAGGGGGCTGCGCACCCAGTTGGCCCAATTGTCACTCCAGGGCCCCGGCCCGCTGGCCTCGCGGGCCTACCAGGAGCGACTCGAAGAACTGTCTGAGCAGGGCGCGGCGCTCGAAGCCGACCTGGCCCGGCGCTCCGCATCCCTGCGCTCGCTGACCGCGCTGCCGGCGCCCGCGGAGATCGTCGACCGTGTCGCCGCGGCCCTCCCTGGAGACGCTGCGCTCGTCGAGTTCGTCACCTATGCGGAGCCGTCACGGGTGTCTGGCGCCGACACCACCGGGTCCCGACCTCCCAGGCCCCTGCGCTACCTGGCGCTGGTGCTCTTCCCTGACGCGACCACGCGCGCGCTGGACCTGGGACCCGCCGGGCCCATCGACCTGGCCGCCTCTCGGCTGAGGGATGCCCTGGCCAACCGGGACGCCTCCTTCGAAGCGCCCGCCCAGGCGCTCTACCAGCTCGCCTTCCAGCCCCTGCTGCCGTTGCTGGGGAAGACCCGCCGCGTCTTCCTTTCGCCGGAGGGCCAGCTCGCGCTGGTGCCCTTCGCCGCCCTGCACGATGGCCAGCGGTTCCTGGTGGATGCCTTTGACTTCACCTACCTCCCCTCGGGCAAGGACCTGCTGCCGCACCCACGGGAGGGCGTGCCCCCTGGCTCCGTGGTCGTCCTCGCGAACCCGGACTTCGACACCGCGCGCTCCGCGCTCCCGGAGGCCCGGAGAGACGCGCCCGCGCTTCGCAAGGAGCTGGCGCGAAGGGGCTGGGCCCCCACCCCACTGCCCGGCACGCGCCAGGAGGCCGAGGCCATCCAGCGCCTGCTTCCGCAGGCCCAGCTCTTCATGGGCCCTGAAGCCACCAAGGAACGCCTGCTGCGACTGCCGACCCCCGGCATCCTCCACCTCGCCACCCATGGCTTCTTCCTGGAGGACGCGCCCGAGCCCACCGGCTCCCGCGCGGTCATCCACTTCGGTGCGCTGGGCGAGGATCCCCAGGCATCGAATCCCGCCGACCCCTTGCTGCGCTCCGGCCTCGTCTTCGCGGGGGCGCGCGACCCGGCGTCCTCCGGCGCGAGTCAGGCCCCGTCGTCCGGCAGCGCGCTGGTGACGGCGCTGGAGCTGGCGGGCCTCGACCTGTGGGGCACGCAGCTCGTCGTCCTGTCCGCGTGCGACACCGGCCGAGGTGACGTCAAGCTGGGTCAGGGCGTGTACGGGCTGCGCCGGGCCTTCCTCGTGGCGGGAGCGGAGACGGTGGTGATGAGCCTTTGGAAGGTGGATGACCAGACAACGAGCACGCTGATGGAGGCCTACTACCGCCACCTGCTGGCGGGGCAAGGCAGGGCCGCGGCCCTGCGCGAGGCGATGCTGGAGTTGCGCCGGACCCAATCGCATCCACATGCCTGGGCGCCCTTCATCACCATGGGGCAAGCTACGCCCCTTCGCCTGGCAAGGAACCCACCATGACCACCCCCTGGACCCGCGCAGTGCTTGCCGAACAGCTCCGGACGCTGGGGCTCGAACCCGGTGACGCAGTGCTGACCCATGCGGGCCTGCGCTCCGTGGGCCGCATCCTGGGCGGGCCTGACGCACTGATCGCCGCCATCGGTGATGTGCTGGGACCGGAGGGCACGTTGCTCGGCTATTGCGACTGGCAGCTGGAAGACGAGGTCCGCGACGATCCCTCGCTGCGCGACCAGATTCCTCCGTTTGATCCGCTCCGCTCCCGTTCCATCCGCGACAACGGCGCCTTCCCGGAGCTGCTTCGCACCACTCCCGGCGCGGAGCGCAGCGGCAATCCCGGTGCCTCGTGCGCGGCCCTGGGCGGCCGCGCGGACTGGTTCACGTCCGACCACGCGCTCGACTACGGCTATGGCCCGCAGTCCCCTTTCGGAAAGCTGGTCGCCTCGGGGGGCAAGAGCCTGATGCTCGGGGCACCGCTGGACACCATGACGCTGCTCCATCACGCGGAGCACCTGGCGGACCTCCCCCACAAGCGCATCCTCCGCTACGAGGCGCCGCTCCTCATCGAGGGCCGGACGGTCTGGCGCGCGTTCGAGGAGTTCGACACCGGCAATCCCGTGGTGGAGGGGCTCGCGGAGGACTTCTTCGCGGAGGTCGTCGAGTCCTTCCTCGCCACCGGCCAGGGCCGGCGCGGACGGATTGGCGATGCGCCCTCCGTGCTGGTCGAAGCCCGACCCATGGTGGCCTTCGCCGTCGATTGGCTGGAGCACCGCTTCCGCGCCTGAACAGACTGTGTCCTCACAGCGGCGTCAGACCCATCCACCGGGGAGGGACGGACGGGCGTGGGCGCCCTGGCACTCGGGGGCAGGAGGGGTAGCCAGCCTCCCCGGACACCCCAGCTTCCCAGGACGCAGCGTCGGGAGGCACCACCATGTCCGGGCCACAGCCATTCGTCGCCGACCTCCAGGAGCTGCACCGCCGCGCCCGTGAGCACATGGAAGAAGGTGCCCTCGAGGACGCGGACCGTGGAGTGACAGCCCTCAAGCTGCTCAACGACGCACTCGCGATCAGCGTGGTCCGCGTGCAGCGCTACACATCCCACTACCTGTCCGTGAAGGGTCCCCACCGCGAGGCGGTGAAGCAGGAGTTCGGGCCCCATGCGCGCCAGGAACAGGAGCACGCGCTGCGGCTCGCCGAGCGCCTCCGCCAGCTCGGCGGATGGCCGGACTTCAAGCCAGAGGGCCTGCGGTCCCTGGACCCGAGCCCGCCCTTCGACGTCCAGGACCGGTGGGACTGGATCCGCGAGGAGTTGGAGGCGGAAGAACTCACCCTCCAGATCTACCGCGAGCTGCTCCTCTACTTCGCGGACCGCGACCCCGTCACCCGCCAGCTCCTGGAGGACCTCCTCTCAAACGAAGAGGCGCACGCCCGGGACCTGGAGGCCCGGCTCAGGGACTCGCGACCGCGTCCCGGTAGCGCACCATCCGACCCAGCGCCGGATCCCACAGGTTCAAACGCAGGCAGGCCACGACGTCCTTCAGCGTGAGCGACGTGACGTGGGGTCCCTGCAGTTCCGGAATGGCCGCCATCGCCTCCGGCAGCCGGTAGAACGGGATGCGCGGGTTGAGGTGGTGCACGTGGTGGTAGCCGATGTTGCCCGTGAACCACGCCATCACCGGCCCGCAGCGCAGGTAGCTGCTCGCCTCCAGCGCCGCGTCCGCGTGCGTCCAGGCGCCCTCCGGCAGGATGGCCACGTCGTCGAAGTTGTGCTGCGCGTAGAACAGGTAGGTGCCCAGCGCGTACGCGACGAACAGTGGGCCCACGAAGGCGCAGAGGTACACCGCGAGGCCGAAGAAATGCCAGACGGCCACCGACAGCGCCACGTGCACTCCCAGCGCGAGCCCGGAGGTCCAGTAGCGCTTCGGGTTCTTCACGAACGGCACGAGGCACAGGCTGATGAGGAACGCCGTCACGTAGCCGAACAGCAGCGTCACCGGGTGGCGCTCCACCATGTACCCCAGCCGCTGCCAGCCGGAGGCCTTGCGCCACTGCTCCGTCGTCCAGGTGGCGAAGGTGCCCGCGGAGTCCGCGGCGATGCGCGCCGTGTTCGCGTGGTGGTGGTTGTGCGTGTCATTCCAGATGCGCGCGGGCGTGAGCGTCAGGATGCCCTGCACCTGGAAGAGCGCCTTCGCCCACCGCGACTTCGGCAGCAGCGCGCCGTGCATGGCGTCGTGGAAGAGGATGAAGGCGCGGATGAGGACCAGCGCTTCGATGAAGCCTCCCACGATGCGCAGGGGCCACCAGGGCGCGGCCACCGCCAGCGCCGCCGCGCCCGCGAGCGCGGCGTAGGTGGACAGCAGCGCCAACCCCGAGCGCGTCCCATCCTGGGTGGCGAAGGGACGCGTGCGGGCAATGAGGTCCTTGCTCGACAGCGACGCGGTTCGTTCCATGGCGCGAGGACTCCGACGGTGACCGCCCGGCGACACACCGGGACGGATGACGTCCATCGTTGTCCCATCCCCATGTCATGGCCGGGTCAGCGCTTCTTACGCCACGCCTTGAGCTCGGCCTTCTTCTCCACGCCGACCGCGTCCAGCCGCTCCTGCCATTGCTGACGGTAGGGGCGCAGGGCCTCCACCACCGTGCGGGCCACCACGAGGTTGCGGTACCACTTGGCGTCAGAGGGCACCAGGTGCCACGGCGCCTGCTCGGTGGACGTCTGGGCGAAGACGTCCTCATAGGCCTGCGTGTAGTCCGCCCAGTGCTTGCGGTCCTCCCAGTCCCCGGCGCTGATCTTCCACGCCTTGCGCGGCTCCTTCTCCCGCGCCAGCAGCCGCTGCTCCTGCTCCTCCTGGCTGATGTGGAGGAAGAACTTGAGGACGATGGTGCCGTGCTCCGACAGCAGCGTCTCGAAGTCGCGGATGTGCTGGTAGCGCGACTTCCACAGCGGCTTGGGGACCAGGTTGTTCACCCGCGCCACGAGCACGTCCTCGTAGTGGGAGCGGTTGAAGATGGAGAACTCGCCCTGGCGCGGCGCCTTGAGGTGCACGCGCCAGAGGAAGTCATGCTCGCGCTCCTCGGTGCTGGGCACGCCGAACGAGGTGACGCTCACGCCGCGCGGGTTGAGGCAGCCCACCACGTTCTTGATGGTGCCGTCCTTGCCGGCGGTGTCGCGCCCCTGCAGGACGATGAGCACCGAGTTCATCTTCGCGCCCCACAGCAGGTCCTGCAGGTCGAACAGCTCCTCCCCCAGCGCGTCGAACTCCGTCTTCGCCTCGTCCCGGTCCACCTTCTTCGGCGGAGCCGCGGGGATGCGATCCAACTTCACCTTCGCTGCCTGCCTGCCATTGCGGATGGTGTCCATGGTCCCCTTCGTTTCGTGGAGCGGTGACAACTGCGCGGAGGTCCGGTGTTCCCCTGCCGCCGCATCTTCCGCGAGGGGAACACATGACAGGGAATCAATTCATCGCGAGCACGCTGGGGGCCTTCATGCTCGCCGGACTCGCGGGCTGCACGGACACCGGGGCGTCGTCGCCCGTCGAGGTCGTCCCCGAACCCGCCACGTCCCAGGCGGCGCTGGGGTCGCCGGGGCAGGCCCTCGCCGGGAAACAGCACTTCCAGCAGGCCCTGCCCGGCACCAACGGCCGCTCGTGCGCGACGTGCCACGTCCTCTCCGACAACACGGCCCTCACCCCGGAGCACGTCGAGGCCGTCTGGGCCCGGAACCCCGGGGACCCACTCTTCAACCGCATCGACGCGGATGACCCCTCGGCCCCCACGCCGACCTATGCGCACCTCAAGAAGGGCCTGGTGCGCGTGGTGCTCCCCCTGCCCCCGAACATGGACGTCATCGACGTGCAGGGGCACGTCATCACCGCCCCGGACCGGAAGATCTCCGTCTGGCGCGGCGTGCCGAGCATCGCCGACGTCGGCTTCTCCGGCCCCTTCCAGTTCGACGGCCGCGAGACGAGCCTCACCGTCCAGGCCCAGAACGCCGTCACGAGCCACAGCCAGGGCGGGACGGTGCCCGCGCCGGTGCTCCAGCGCATCGCCGCGTTCGAGCGCAGCGTGTTCAGCTCCCCCCGCGCCCGCTTCGTGTCGGACCTGCTGGAATTGGGCGTGCCCCTGAGCGACATCCCGGATCCGGACGTCCTGCTCGCGCTCGACGCCTCCGAGCGGCGCGGCCGGGACGTCTACAACCTGGCGTGCGAGGCCTGCCACGGCGACCGCACCCGCAACCGCATCGTGCGGCGTGACGTCCACGACTCGCTCTTCTTCGCGCTCAAGCCCGACGGCAACATCCGGTACACCGTCACGCCGGGACAGCGGCCCACGCCCGTCAACGTGCCCCGCCCTCACAGCGAGTTCCTCAACATCGGCTTCGGGTTGATGACGTACCTGGGCCAGCGCGGCGTCGTGCCGCTCTTCAACGACTCGGTGGACTTCCCCCAGTACCGCTTCCGCTTCTACACCGACGCCACCCGCCAGCACGCCGTCACCGACCTGCCGCCCATCCCCGTCACCGCGAGCGGACACCCGGACGACATCAACCCCGCGCTGGACGAGCACGGCGCGCCCATCGTCGGGCCGGCGCTCGTGGCCCAGTGGTATTCGACGGACCCGGGCCGCGCGCTCATCAGCGGCGACCCGACGGAGTTCGAGGCCTTCGACGTGCCGTCCCTGCGCGGCATCGCCCGGTCCGCGCCGTACTTCCACGACAACAGCCACGCCACGCTCGCGGACTCGGTGGACACCTACAGCCGCTTCATCCTGCCCGGCATCGTGGCGATGGGCCTGCCGCTGAACCCACCCGAGTTCCCGGGCGGGCCGCCGGAGGTCCTCACCCCCACGCAGAAGCAGGACCTGGTGCGCTTCCTCCAGCGGCTCTGAGTCCTCAGTGCCGCCCTTCCATCCCGGGCGTGGACGTGCGCGTCCGGGGTGGCAGGAACGTGTGCGCGAGCCCCGTGAGCCCGGGGGCGAAGAAGTCGTCGCGGATCCGCTGGGACAGCATGCCCGCCTCGGCCTCGTGTCCGGGCGCGGGCGCGAACGTCGCGTGCCACTCCACGAACGTCTGGCCTGTCGACGTCACCGGCGTCACCCGCAGCTTCGCCCGGAAGTCACGCACCGGCAGCGGCCCCTCCAACATCGCGTACGCGTAGCAGCGGGCGTGCGCGTCGTGCTCCAGTCTCGCCTCCAGGTAGACCGCGCCATCGCGCAGGGTGAGCCTTCGCAGCGGCCCCGCGCCAGGGCCCGGGCGGGCCACCCGCTCGCTGGAGATGATGCCCGGGTGCCAGCGGGGAAGGCTGTCAAACCCCGCCACCCTGTCCCAGACCACGTCCGCGGGTGCCTGGATCAGTTGACTCGCATAGGCCTCGATCATGGGGTGCCTCCCGACATTCATGCAGCAGGAAGAGGATGCGCGTTCACGGTGCCCACGCGTCGCGGGAGTGCCCACCCGTGGGCAGGCGGCCCTCCAGCCGCAGGGGATGCCCCTCGCACGGTGGCGCGAGGGCCCGTTCATGGCACCTGGACCCGCGTCCAGCGTGCGCGGCGGGGCCGGCAGTCGCCAGCCCCCCCGACAAAGCCATCCAGCGCGCGAACCCCGCATCCCGCCCCATTGCTTCGCTTCCATGCCACCTCCGTGTCAGGCCAAGAGGTGCTGGATGTGAAGCAAAGACAGCGGCGGCGATATCGCCCGGAAGGGCCGTTCATGCCTGTCCGCATCCCAGGCCAGGGCGCGTGTGGTCTCGCGATCACAACCCTACCTGGGAGGACCTGCCCCCCAGGGCACGGCACCGCGACCTGCGAAGCATTGTCGCGGCATGCGTGTTGAAAGCGCATTGCAAAACGCCTTGGCCGGGGGACGTCCGATGACTTCCGTTTCCATCACCGAGTACGAAACGCGCCTCTACTGGCAGGGGGAGCGCGGCGCGGTGCTGACGAGCGACCATGCGCCCTCCGTTCCGATTGGCCTTCCGCTGAGTGCTCCGGACGGAGCGCAGGACGGCCGATGGGCTCCCGAAGCGCTGCTGGTGGGCGCGGTGGAGGGCCGCACCCTGCACGCCTTCCTCGACGGCGCGCGGGAGGTCGGCGTGAACGTGCTCTTCTACCAGAGCTCCGCGATGGCCCGGCTGGTGAGCGGCGGCCCGACGGGCACCGCGCAGTTCACCGACCTCATCGTCCGGCCCCACGTCGCCGTGGGCAGCGTGCGGGAGGCCGAGCAGGCGCGGGCGCTCTTCGCGGAGCTGCCGGAGCGCTGCTTTCCCGGTTCCGTGCTCCACCTCACCCCGCGCATCGAGCCGGTGGTGGAGGTGTGGGCCACGCGACAGCACGCCCGTCCGGCTCCGGAGTCCGACGCCTTCGCCCCCTGACCTGGCGGGTCGCGGTGGCATTCGTTCACCAGCGCGCACACGCCTCCAGCGGGGGCACGCGCCCGGTGCCCTGGCGGGGTGGCGTGCGCAGAGTGAAGTCACATGCCAACGAATCCCCAGACGAATCCACCCACGAAGCCCGTGACGGAGCCGGAGCCGAAGCCCACACCGGAGATCGATCCGCCTCGCCGGCAGGTGCCAGAGCGGGACCCTCCGCCGGGCGAGCCCTCGCGTCGGGAGCCGCCCGCGCCCCAACAGGACCCCGAGATTGCCCCGGGCATCCAGGAGCCTCCGGCCCATGATCCGAACCGCCCCGGGCCGCCCGACATCATCGCGAGCCCGGCCGTCTAGGGTGCTTTCACGCCCGGTATCGCGCTGCCGCGGGGCGACCGGAGCAGGCCTGGGCCTTTGTCCAACGCCCTCGCCGGTCGCCGCTGGCGACGATGCACGGGGATGAAAGGGATCGTAGAGTCCTCGCGCGCTCCCCGCGCGCCATGTCCCTCCTGACTCCGTCCCGACTGCTGCTCCGCGCCACCGGGTTCGCCCTCGCGTGCGCCCTGCTCATGGGCACGGTCGCGGGGTGGACGGCCACCTGGGCTCCCGGTCCTCGCATCGCGCTGCTCGCGGGCGCTTCGTTCCTGCTCGCCTCCGTCGGTGCCTTGGTGGCGCTGCGCCTGCTGTCCAGGACCCGCGCCGATTGCACCCGGGCGCTCCAGCAGGCGGATGACGCCCGGGCGCTGCGCGACGCGGTGATGGACATCACGCCGGTGGGCTTCGCCTTCTTCGACCGGGACCTCAAGTACGTGCACGTCAACGCCGCGCTCGCGGCGATGAACGGCCTCCCCGTCAACGCGCACCTGGGCCGCCACGTCGCGGAGGTGCTGCCCGCGCTGGGAACCCGACTGGCGCCCCGGCTGGGGAGCGCGCTGGCGACGGACACGCCCCTGCAGGACGTCAGCCTCCAGGTGGAGACCCCCGCCGCCCCGGGCGAGACGCGCTTCTGGTTCGGCAGCTACTCGCGCGTGCGCGGCGCCGACGGCGGGGTGCTGGGCGTCATCGCGTCCCTGTCGGAGGTCACCGAGCGGATGCGCGCCGAGCAGTCCCTCCAGGAACACGAGGGGCGCCTGGACGTGCTCACCCGATCGCTGCCGGACTACCTCTGGGGTGGGAAGGTGCGGGGCGGCGTGTTGCGTGACTTCTACTGCACGCCCGTCATCGAGCGCACCACCGGCTACCCGCCGAGCGCCTTCACGCGCCCGGGGGCGGAGGGCACGCCCGCGCCGCTGTGGGCGGAGATGATCCACCCGGAGGACCGGACCCGCTACCGCGAGTGCATCGAAGGGCTGCCCCCTGGCGCGGAGGCGGAGGTGGAGCACCGCATCATCTGCGCCGACGGCCGCGTCCGCTGGGTGCGCAGCCGCGCCGCCGCCTCCGGGCTGGACGCGCAGGACGCCGTGCACCTGGGCTGCGTCGTCACCGACATCACCGACCGGCGCCTCGCGGACGACCTGCGCCAGCGCCTGCACGACAGCTTCCGCCGCTCCGCGACCGAGTGGCGCCGCACCTTCGACGCCGTGTCCTCCCCGCTGGCGGTGCTGAGCGCGGATGGCACCATCCAGCGCCTCAACGACGCCGCCCGCGTGCTCTTCCACGAAGCGGATCCCACGGGCCAGCCCCTGTCCTCCACGGACGGAGCGCCGCCCTGGTCCAGCGCCGTGGCCCTGGTGGAGGAGCTGCGCCGCACGCACGGCAGCGCCCTCAGTCAGGTCCACGACGCCGCGTCCGGGCGCACCTGGGAGCTGGGCGCCGCGTGGGTGGACGAGGCCGGCAGCGAGGATCCGCGCATCATCCTGGTGGCCACGGAGATCACCCGGCTCCTGGAGCTGCAGGCCCACGTGCGGCGCAGTGAGACGATGGCCGCGATGGGCGCCATCGTCGCGGGCGTGGCCCACGAGGTGCGCAATCCGCTGTTCTCCATCTCCGCCGTGGTGGACGCGGTGGAGGCCACCTTCGGCACGCGCCCGGAGCTGCAGCCCTATCTGGACGTGCTGCGCGGCGAGGTGCGAAGGCTCACCCACCTGACGCAGGAGCTGTTCGAGTACGGCCGCCCCACGCGGGGCGAGTGGACCGAGGGCGCGGTGCCCCCCGTGGTGGCGGAGGCCCTGTCGTCGTGCGAGCTGGCCGGGGACAAGGCGGCGGTGAAGCTCGCGCGGGAGTGGGCGGACGGACTGCCGCCGGTGCGCATGGACTCACGGCGGCTGTTCCATGTCTTCCGCAACGTGGTGGAGAACGCCGTGCAGCACTCCCCCGCCGGGGCGACGGTCCGCGTCACCGCGGACGCGGTGGAGGAGACGGGCCGCACCTGGGTGCGCTGCACCGTCCGCGATGGGGGGCCCGGGTTCCGGGGCGAGGACCTCCCCCATGTCTTCGAGCCCTTCTTCAGCAAGCGCCGGGGCGGCACCGGCCTTGGGTTGTCCATCGTCCAGCGCATCCTGGAAGAGCACCAGGGGCGCATCCGCCTGTCCAACCACCCCTGTCTCTTTATACACCTCTCCGAGCCCACGAGACCGGAGCCTACCTCGTATGC
>NZ_RAWG01000107.1 GCF_003611735.1 Corallococcus sicarius
CGCCCCCACCTTCCCGCCATGGTGGTGACACTCGCGCTGGGCGTGGTGGTGGTGGCCATCGTCCTGCTCTCCATTGACCGCATCCCGACCGAGGTGAGCTCCCTCGCCATCGTCGTGATGCTGGTGCTGAGCGGGCTCCTGACGCCCCAGGAGGCCCTGTCCGGGTTCTCCAGCGAGACGGCCATCTTCATCTTCACGCTCCTGGCGCTGACGCAGGGGCTCAGCGCCACGGGGGTGATGCAGATCGTGGGGCGGCGGCTGCTGTTCTTCGCGCGGTTCAGCCCGCAGGCCTTCATCCTCATGCTGCTGGTGGCCGTCTGTGGCTTCTCCTCCGTGGCCTCGAACACGGCGGTGACGGCGGCCTTCCTCCCCGTCGCGACGGCCTCGTCCGCGCAGGCGAAGGTGTCCTCGCGCAGGCTGCTGATGCCCCTGGCGTTCACGTCGATGCTGGGGGGGACCATCTTCCTGTTCGGCACGTCCACCAACCTCGTCGTCAGCTCGGCGATGGAGCAATGGGGGTTGGAGCGCATTGGCTTCACCGAGCTCGCGCCCGTGGGGCTTCCGCTCGCGATCATCGGCATCCTCGCGACGCTGGTCCTCATGCGGTGGCTCCTGCCCGAGCGCGAGGGCGAGCAGGGCGCGGGTGCGTTGCCCCAGCGGGAGTACGTGACGGAGGCGGTGCTCACGCCCGGCTCCCGGCTCATTGGAAAGGAGCTGCGCTACGTCACCGAGGGTCTGGGGGTCCCGGTGCGGGGCGTCGTGCGCGACGGGGTCATGCGGCCTCCCGACCCCCGGGAGGTGCTGGAGGCCCGGGAGCACCTCATCATCGCGGGCAGCCTGGACGACATCCTGCGGGTGAAGGATCTGCGCAGCATCGGCCTCCGCGCCGACCTCCGGATTCCGGAGGACCCCCGCCAATCCCATGCGCTCACGGAGGTGTCGGTGCCGCCGACGTCGGCCCTGGCCGGCAGGTCCCTGCGGGACATCCGCTTCGCGGACCGCTACGGGCTCGTGGCGATGGCCATCCACCGCCACCCCACGCTTCAAGGCTCCCACCGCCACCTGGACCTGATGGGGAGCCTCGCCAGCGGGGATGCCCTGAAGAACATCTCCCTGTCGGTAGGCGACCTGCTGCTCGTGGGGGGACCGGAGCAGCGGGTCCGGGAGCTCGCGCGGGACGAGGAGCTGACCGTGCTCGGCAGCGTCGAATACCAGCGACCGCGCTACCGGCGCGCCCTGCTCGCCGTGATCATCTTCGCCGCCACGGTCATCGTCGCGGGCCTGCGCCTCACCTCCCCCGCCATCGCGGGGCTGGCCGGGCTGGTGGCGATGGTGGCGACAGGCTGTGTCGACACCCGCACGGCCTTCCGCGTGGACTGGCGGGTCGTCATCCTGATTGGCGCGCTGCTGGCCCTGGGGCAGGCGGTGGAGAAGAGCGGCGCGGGAGAGGTCATGGCGCGGGCCGTCCTTCCCGTGGCGGGCTTCGTGGGGCCGCGCGGGGTGCTCTGCGTGATCATGATCGCCACCGTCCTGCTCTCCATCCCCATGAGCAACCAGGCCGCGGCGCTGATCATGCTTCCAGTGGGGATCCACGCCGCGATGGACATGGGGCTCGACCCGCGGGCCTTCGCCCTGGGGATCTGCCTGGCCGCGTCGTGCTCGTTCCTCACGCCCCTGGAGCCCTCCGCCGCGCTCGTGTACGGGCCCGGGCGCTACCGCTTCGTCGACTTCCTCCGGGTGGGGACGCCTCTCACCGTGCTGATGCTCGTGCTGCTGACGTTCGCGGTGCCGCTCGTCTGGCCCTTCACGCGGAGCTGAGGCCCCCCGGTATCCGTCCGGCGAACGCTGTGCACGTTGGGCCCGCGCCCGGCGTACGCTGGAGATGCGGTAGGTCCCGCCCAAGCGCAGGGGAGTTCATGTCGGAGGAACATTGCGCGGTCGAGTTCCACGACAGCAGGGTCGAGGCCATTGAGCGGGGCGATGGAGCGGTCGTGCTACGGCTCAAGGTCTACCTGCACATGAGCGACGGTCGCCCTGCGGAGGACCCGGGCACAGGCTGGACGCAGCAGGCCCTGCTCACCGCCGGGGGCGGCGCTGTTGAAAGCGCGCCCCAGACCGGAGCAATGCGGATTGCCAACGGCAGTCTCAAAGTCGGCGACGCGTTCTTCGACAATCTCGTTCCAGTGCCCTTTGAGCACAGTGGCGTCGTGACGCTGCGCTTCGAAGGCGCAGAGGGCCTCTTGCTCGTCATGACGTGCCAGCGCCGGGAGGACGGCGTGGCAGGCGCACCACGAAGGTTGTCGTGCCGTCAGCGGAGTGACCCTCGAGCGTGCCGCCGTGCGAGAGCACGATCTGGTGGGCGATGTAGAGGCCGAGGCCGAGATTCCCGCTCGCCGACTTCTCGTGATGGCGCGCTCGGCGGAACGGCTCGAAGATGAACGGGAGGACGTCCGCGGGAATGGGCTCGCCCTGGTTGCTGATCTCGACGACGACGGCCGCTCCGTCGGAGCGTGCCTTGATGACCACGCCCGTCCCAGGCGTGGCGTACTGGATGGCGTTGCCCGTGAGGTTGGAGAGGACTTCCGCCAGACGATCCGCGTCCCAGGCGCCTGTCACGTCGCCTTCGACCTCCAGTTGAAGGGTCGCCTCGAACTCCTCGACGACGCTTTGGCAGATCTCACGCAGGTCGGCCGGCTTCGGTTCGATCAACAACCCGCCACCAAGACGCGCGCGCGTGAGATCGAGCAGCTGGGTGATCATCCGGCTCATGCGTTGGCCACTGCGGATGATGCGCGCGGCCATCTCCGCGTCGTGCGTGTCGAGATGTCCGCGCCGAAGCAGCGACGCGGCGGCCATGGCGATCGACGCCAGCGGGTTGCGCAGGTCGTGCCCGAGGATGCCAATGAACATCTCCCGGAACTCGGCCACCGTGCGCAGCTCGCGCTCGCTCTTCTCCGCGCGCTCCTTGGCCGCGTCCGCCACGTCCGCCAGCTCTTGCGCCTGAATCGTTGCGCCGACCATCCGCTCGTTCGCTTCGCGCTGGTCGACGAGCACCGTATCGGAGTGAGAGCGCTCGCCGCTCAGATCCGTGTCGGTGGACTCGCGTTCGACCGCCAGGAGCTTGCGCCTCCCCTCATCGCGGTCGTCGGACGTGTTCCGTTCGACGCGCAGGCTCTTGTCGGTCTGGTCGCGTTTCGGGTAGCTGGGGTGGCGCACGCCCTCGGCGGCGGAATACGCCAGGCGCGCGAGCACGTCGGTCGGCGGGCCGAGCACGGACAGGTAGCGGATCGTCTCGTCGTCCAGCTCGACGGTGATGCTTTGCTTTGTCATGACTCGCCCCTTGTGCACGCGCATGTACCCGTTTAGCGCCAGGAGGGCGCTTCCAGTTCCTGCTTCGTCATCCGCCTCCTCTGTCCTCGCCGCTCGGAGTGCCTGTAAGCAGGCCCTTGAACCCCTTGAGCGCCCGGCCCACGGCGATCCCGCCGTCCGACGAGATCTCGTACTCCCTCAGGTCCTTGCTGTGCTGGCTGGAGCGCACCTTGACGACCGCCATTGCCCGCTTGAGCTGCCCGTCGAGCTCGACGTAGCGCTGGATGATGATGGCGTCCGTCAAGAACGCGATGCCCTGGGGGCTGAACCGGAGATCGTTGTAGGAGTCGGCCATCTCCACCGTCGCCAGGACCGTGACGCCGAGCCCTGCCAGCGCTCCCATCATCCGGTACAGTGACTCGCGAAAGTCCTCTCGGAACGTGGGCGCGAGCGCCAGCTCCAGACCGGACAGCGAGTCGATCACCGCCCGCCTGGCGCCCAGGCGCTTCACGGCATTCTGAATCTCCAGCAAGGTCTCGTCGATCGAGAGATCCAACGGGCGCAGGTAGAGGACTTCCAACCGCTTCTCGCGGACCAGCCTCTCGAATTCCTGCCCGCGCGGCGTGGTCTGGAGATAGTCGTTGGGCCGCTTCTCGAAGATGGCCACGATCCCGTTCTCGCCGCGCGAGGCTCCCTCGACGATGAATTGATTGGAGAGCACCGTCTTGCCCGAACCCGAAGGCCCGGCGATGAGCATGGAGTACCCGCTCGGAATGCCACCCCCCAACATCTCGTCGAGGCTTGGCACTCCGGTCGAGAGGCGATGTTCGAGCGGGTGCCTGGCGATGAGCTCCGCCGGCTTGAGAAGTCGGGGGAAGACGCTGTAGCCCGCGCCCGTGATGCGGGCCGTGTGCAGGCCGGGGATCTGCCCCTGGCCCCGCATCTTCATCACCTGCAGCTTGCGCACGACGGAGTTGCGATCGATGGCCTGGAAGAGCCAGATAAGCCCGTCGGCCACCGTGAACACCGCGCTGTCATGCTCGCCGTCCGCATACTCCCCGATGAGGAAGGTGGTGGCCTCGTAGCTGGTGAGCGTCAGCGCCAGGCGCTGCATGAAGTCCGACAGCTCACGCTCGCCGCCCGGCCCGGTGGTGAGCGTGCTTCGCATGATGGACCGAAAGGAGTCCACGACGACGATGCTCGGAGCCGACTTCTCGATCTCCTGCACGATGGCTTCCAGCACCTTCCCCATCCCTCCCTCGAGCGCCTGCTGGCCGAGGTGGATGAAGCGAACCGTGCCGTCGCCCACCTTGGCGGCGTCGAAGAAGTCGTACTGTTGCTGATAGCGAAGCATCTTGATGGGAGGCTCGCCGATGATGCTGAAGTACACCGCCCTCCGCTCGGGGCTCGCGTTCGCGAACGCGATCTGATGCGCCATCGTCGTCTTGCCGCAGCCTGGGCCGCCGCCGATCAGGTTGAAGGAGAATTCCGGAATCCCGCCGCCCAAGACTTCATCGAGCCCCGGCACCCCGGTGCTCAGCTTGCGAATCGGAACGCTGTCGCTCATTCGTTTGTCTCCCAGGGTGCCGCCCCTTCGAGTGTCGGCCAGGCGCTGCGGAGTACCTGGTTCGTCAGTCGCTCTCCGATAAAGGTCGTGAGGAGCGCGAAGAAGGTTGCAAACAGCATCGCGGCCGACTCCATGGTGACGGCGGGATCCTTGGCCAGCAGCCGCTCGTGCAGCTTCGTCGGGCCTTCGAGGCTGGAGACCTCGGCGAAGCACTCGAAATCGCCTTTCGCCAGCTTTGCGCTCCTCAGGAACAACAGCTGGACGCCGGTGGAGCCCACCAGGGGCGCCATGTGCGCATGGATCTTGTCGTAGACACGGCTGGCGGCCGTCGTCGCAGGCTCGCCCGCGCTGCCGGCCGCACCCTCGTGCGCCAGCAATCGCCGGGCCCGCTCCAGCTGCGCCGGGTTCGGGCGGGTCACGGTTCCGCCGCGATCATGGAGTTTCGCGAGGCTCCGTCCTGCTCGACATCGAGCGGGGATTCGGCACCCCGCGGCTTCTCATCCAGCGTGCGCACCATGGCTCTCTTCCTTGCCCCTGTGCGTGGGCCGTCAATGACGTCTTCAAGTCGGCTGGGCAGAGGGGAGAACGGACGTGAGCAGCCAGGGCAATCCCAGCCGGAACTCAGGGCCCTATTACAATGGTTACGCCTCCGCCCCGGCTCAAGAAGAAGCGGGGCCGCCCTCGGGCAGACGACCGGGCTGCGCTGGAGGCCATCGTCTTCGTGCTGAGGAGCGGCATCCCGTGGGAGATGCTGCCTCGAAAGCAGTTCGGCCTGTCGGGCAGCCTGTCGTTACCGCTCCCGCTCCCGCCGGTGGATGGTGGACACGTCGATGCCCAGCAGCTCCGCGGCGCGCGTCTTGTTGCCGCCGCAGTGTTGCACCATCCAGTGGATGTACTCCCCCTCCAGCCGGCGCAGGGGCCACACGCCCTCCTGGGCCAGGGCGAGCGGATGCGGCTCCGGCTCCGCCACCGGCACATGCGGCCGCAGGTCCTCCAGCTCCACCGTCTCCCGGGGCACGAGCACCACCAGCCGCTCCACCAGGTTCTCCAACTCGCGCACGTTGCCCGGCCACGGCAGGGCGCCCAGCGCGGCCACCACCTCCGGGGACAGCGCCGTCACGCGGGAGCGTGGGTTGCGCGCCCGGGAGCGCGCGGTGAAGTGCTCCACCAGTTGGGGAATGTCCTCCCGGCGCTCCTTCAACGAGGGCACCCGCAGCGTGACGACGTTGAGCCGGTAGAAGAGGTCCGCGCGGAAGCGCCCTTCCCGCACGCGCGCCTCCAGGTCCTGATGGGTGGCCGCCACCACGCGCACGTCCACCGTGCGGTGCGCGTCCGAGCCCACCGCGCGCACCTCGCCGTCCTCCAGGATGCGCAAGAGCCGCGCCTGGAGCTCCGTGGGCATGTCGCCAATCTCATCCAGGAACAGCGTGCCGCCGTGCGCCTCCACGAACAGGCCGCGCCGCACCGACGTGGCGCCAGTGAAGGCGCCCTTCACGTGGCCGAACAGCTCGCTCTCCAGGAGCGGCCCGGGCAGCGCGGTGCAGTTGACGGCCACGAAGGGGCCGGGCGCGCGCGGGCCCTCGAAGTGCAGCGCGCGGGCCACCAGCTCCTTGCCGCTGCCGCTCTCGCCTCGCAGCAGCACCGGGGCCGCCGCGTGCGCCACCCGGTCCACCAGCTCGTACAGCCCGCGCATGGGGGCGCTGCGTCCCACCATCGCGCCCAGGCCGGAGCGCTCCTGCGAGGCCTGCTTCAGCGCCCGGTGCTCCGCGCGCAGCCGGCGGTCTTCCAGGGCGCGGCCCAGGTAGAGCCGCACCTCGTCCAGGCGGAAGGGCTTGGTGAAGTAGTGGTACGCGCCCCGGCGCATCGCCTCCACCGCGCTCTCCACGCCGCCGAAGGCCGTCATCAGCAGCACCGGCAGCTCCGGGTCCACCGCGCGCGCCGCGTCCAGCACGTCCAGCCCGTCCACCTGCTCCATGCGCAGGTCGCTCAGCACCGCGTCGTACACGCGCGAGCGCAGCAGCGTCACCGCCTCCTGGCCACCCGTGGCCAGGTCCACCGTCCAGCCCGCGTCGGCCAGCGGCTCCTGGAGCATGCGCCCCATCTCCACGTGATCATCCACGACGAGGACATGGGCGGCGGTGCGTGCGTCAGACGGCTTGTCGCTCTGCATTTCGGTCCTCTGGCACGGCGCGGGCCACGGGCCACAGCACGGTGACGCGCGTGCCCTGCCCCGGCGTGCTCTCCAGTTCCACCCGGCCCCCGTGGTTGCGCACCACGTGGGCCACCATCGTCAGCCCCAGCCCCGTGCCCTGTCCGCGCTTCTTCGTGGTGAAGAAGGGGTCGAACACCTGGTTCAGACGCTCCTTCGGAATCCCGCAGCCATCGTCGCGCACCGTGAATGCGACGAGCCCCCAGGCCCCCTCCTCCGGCCCCACCAGCGCGGAGGCGGACACCCGCACCTGCCCGCCCGCGCTGCACGCATCGCACGCGTTGAGCAGCAGGTTGAGCAGCACCTGCTGGAGCTGATCCGCGTCCGCCGCCAGCGCGGGCACCGACTCCGGCACGTCCAGCGTCATCGACACCTGCCGCCGCTCCGCCTCCACGCGCAGCAGCTCATGCACGCTGCGGGCGAGCGGCCCCAGCGCCACCGGTCGCACCATCGCGGGCTGGAGGCGCGAGAAGTCCAGCAGCTGGCGCAGCGTGCGGCTCACGCGATCAATCTGCTCGATGATGACGCCCACGCCCGGCCCCTGCGGATGCGCCGGGCCCAGCTTCCCCTGCACGTACTCCGCCCGGCCGCGCACCACGCCCAGCGGCGTGCCGATCTCATGCGCGATGCCCGCTGCGAGCACGCCCACCGTGGCCAGCTTCTCCGCGCGCAGGAGCTGCGTCTCCAGCGCGCGCACGTCGCTCAGGTCCTCCACCACGAGCAGCGCGCGCACCTCCTCCTCCGGATCCCCCGCCGTCAGCGGCACCGCGTGCAGGTTGTACGTGCCCTCCTCGCCGAAGAGCGTCAGCGGTTCGCCCAGCAGGCTCAGCGGCCGGTCCTCCTGGCCTGCGGACGCCACCAGCGCGCGGATCCGCTCCAGCACCGGCTCCGGGGCCCCGGGGAACGCGGACGCCAGCGGCGCGCCGGTGACGTTGCCGGGCACGCGCGCGCGCAGGGCCTGGTTGACGGCGCTGATCCGCCCGTCCGCCGTCAGCGCGAGGACGCCCGTGGGGATGTGATCCAATATCTTTCGCGTCCGGTCATGGAGCGCCGCGAGCTGCGCCGCATGTCGGCGGCTCTCCCGCAGCGCCACCGCGCGCCGCCGGGCCAGCACCACGTACACCGCGAAGGCCACCAGGAAGAACGCCACCAGCCCGCCCGCGCCCAAGAGCCGCACCACCAACGCCTGCTCGTGCGAGCGCAGCGCCTCGGTGGACACCAGCGTCGCCACCGCCCAGTGGTTGCCGCCGCGCATCCGGATGGGCGTGTAGACGGCCACCACCTCCGCGCGCCCCAGCCCCAGCCGCTCCGCCTCCTGCTCCGACAGGGGCAGCATCCCGCGCGCGCCGGCCTTCAGGCGCGAGACGAGGAACGCGAACCCGGGCACGCCCGCGTCCTTCTGGGTCGCGCGGCCGAACCACTCGGACAGCCCGGCGTCGCTCGCGGGCGTGGGCTGGCCGTGCGTGCCCACCAGCAGCAGCCGCGTCTCCAGGTCCGACGTGACAATCTTCAGCGGCGCGAAGAACGACTCGGTGTCCACCAGCACCGCCACCGCGCCCTCGGGCTTGCCGTCCTTGGCCGGCAGCGCGGTGGCGAGGATGCGCAGCCAGCCCCCGTTGGCCGCATCCAGGATGGGCGACGTGGTGAGGTCCCCGGGAGGCCGCAAGAGCGCGCGCCGCGCCGTCTCCGCCATCTCCGGCACCATCCCCTCGCGCGACACCTTCGAGTCCGAGCGCCGGTCCACCAGCAACAGCCGCTCCGCGCCCTCGCCGTCATAGGCCGCGATGGCCTTGTACTGGCCCACCGCCTCCAGCAGCGCGCGCAGCTCGCGCCGGTGCTCCGGGAGGGTGCCCGGCTGGGACATCAATTCGCCAGCGAAGCGCAGGTTCTTGCCCACCTCCTCCAGCGAGTCGGTGACGCCGCCCACGGCCTCGTCCAGCTGCTTCTGCCGGTCCCCCGCGAACTGCTCCACCAGGGTCGTGCGGCTGCGCTTCACCAGCGTCCAGACCCCCACCCCGACGCTCGCCAGCGCGGCGCACAACAGCAGGATGGGCAGGAGCGTGGACCGCATGGGTGTCCCGCAACCTAACCTGACAAGTCGTCCCAAGTCCTTGTTTACAGGGCCTTTTGTCCCACCTGAACGCCAATACATCCCCATTGACGGAGCGCGTCGGCCAGTGCTACCTACCGGTCGGTAGGCGAATTGACCTACCGGTCGGTAGGCGATTCAGCCCGGGCCTGGAGAAGCAGGCCGGCAAGGAGAGCACGCGTGACACCCACGGGGCGCAAACCGGACGAGGGCGAGCGGTACCGGACCATCCTGGAGACGGCGGCCCGGCTCATCTGTGAGCGGGGCTACGAGGGCACGTCGATGCAGGAGATCGCCGCCGCGTGCCGCATGACGAAGGCGGGGCTCTACCACCACATCCAGAACAAGGAGCAGCTGCTCTTCGCCATCATGAACTACGGCATGGACGTGTTCGAGGAGCAGGTCCTCGCGCCCGTGCAGGACGTGGTGGACCCCGTCGAGCGGTTGCGCCTGTGCATGCGCAACAACATCCACCTGGTGACGAGCGGGCGCAGCAAGGAGGTCATCATCATCCTCCACGAGCACGCCACGCTCACCGGTGAGGCCAGGGAGTTCATCGACCGGCGCAAGAAGCGCTACGTGCGCTTCCTGGAGGGCGCGTTCGCGGACGCCATCGCGCAGGGCCTGCTGCCCGGCGTGGACCCCACGGTGGCGGCCTTCTCGTTCCTGGGGATGGTCCTCTGGGTCTACAAGTGGTTCAAGCCGGACGGGCGCCTCACCGAGGAGCAGATCGCCGACGGAATGGTGGCGATGATCCTCCCCGGCGTCTCCGCGGGTGCCGCTCCCCGGGCAGCCTCCCCGGTCACTCCGACGACGTCGGACGCGACCGAACCGGCGCCGCTGCGCATGGTGCCGCGCGCCGCGTCGGGGGAGGAGCCCCAGTGAACCGCGCTCGTTGGAGTTCGCTGTCGGAGGCGGTGGCCTCCATTCCGAACGGCGCGTCGCTCGCGGCCGGCGGATTCATGCTGGGCCGCGCGCCCATGGCGCTGGTGCTGGAACTGGTGGCGCAGGAGAAGCGCGACCTCCAGCTCATCTCCCTGCCCAACCCGCTGCCAGCGGAGTTCCTGGTGGCGGGCGGGTGTCTCAAGCGGGTGGAGCTGCCCTTTGGCGCGCTGGTGTTGGAGAACCGCGTGCGTCCCCTGCCCTGCCTGAAGCGGGCCATTGAAGCGGGCGACATCGCCTGGCGCGAGCACGACGGCTACCGCGTGGTGCAGCGGCTGCGCGCGGCGTCCATGGGGCTGCCGTTCATCCCCGCGCCGGACGCGGACGTGTCGGAGCTGGCGGAGATGGACGTGCCGCGCACGGTGGAGGACCCGTTCACGGGCCGCCGCGTGCCGGTGGAGCCCGCGTTCTACCCGGACGTGGCGCTCATCCACGCGCAGGCGGCGGATGACAAGGGCAACCTCTACATCGAGGACCCCACGACGGACCTGCTCGTGGCGGGCGCGGCGAAGCGCGTGGTGGCCACGGTGGAGCAGCGCGTGCCGAAGCTGTCGCGCGTCACCATCCCGGGCTTCCAGGTGGAGCGCGTGGTGCTCGCCCCCGGCGGCGCCCTGCCCACGGGCTGCCTGGGCCAGTACCCGCACGACGACGCGATGCTCTCCGCCTACCTGGCCGCGGCCGAGGCCGGTGAAGCACGGGCCTTCCTCATGTCGCTGCGCGCGACGCGGAGCGCGGCATGACGGCGATGGCAATGACGATGGACGCGACGCCCGCGGAGACGGTGGTGTCGCTGCTCGCCCGGGAGATTGAAGACGGCGCGGTGGTGGCCACGGGTGTGGCGTCGCCGCTGGTCATCCTGGCGATTGCTGTCGCGCGGGCCACCCATGCGCCGGGGCTGACGTACCTGGCGTGCGTGGGCTCATTGGATCCGGAGCTGCCGGAGCTGTACCCCTCGTCGGAGGACCTGCGCTACCTCAACGGTCGGTCGGCGGAGGTGAGCATCGCGGACCTGTTCGACCACGCGCGGCGCGGCCGGGTGGACACGGTGTTCTTCGGCGCGGTGGAGGTGGACCCGGCGGGCCGCACCAACATGACGGCGTCCGGCAGCCTGGAGAAGCCGCGCGCCAAGTTCCCCGGCGTCGCGGGCGCGGCCACGCTGCGCCAGTGGGTGAAGAACCCCGTGCTGCTGGTGCCGCGTCAGTCGCGCCGCAACCTCGTGCCGCAGGTGCAGGTGGCGACCACGCGCGACCCCAGCCGTCCGGTGCGCCTCATCTCCGACCTGGGCACGTTCGAGGTGGGCGGCCCGCACGGTGCCCGGCTGTTGTCCCGGCACCCGTGGGCGTCGGTGGAGGGCATCGCCGAGCGCACCGGCTTTGAGTTCGCGGTGCCGGACGCCCTGCCTGTCACGTCCCTGCCGGACGCGCGCACGGTGACGGCCATCCGCGCGCTGGATCCCCGCAACCTCCGCGACGCGCTCGTCGGGAGCTGATGCTTTTCCCCTTTCGCGACACAGAAAAAGAGGCACCGCATATGGAAGCTGTCGTTCTCCGCCAGTTCGGGAGTGCCGAGAACCTGCGTCTGGAGACCGTGCCGGTCCCCCGGCCGGGCAAGGGCGAGGTGCTGCTGCGCGTTCACGCGTGCGGCGTCTGCTACCACGACGTCATCAACCGCCGCGGCAACCTGCCGCGCACCCACGTGCCCGCCATCCTGGGCCACGAGGCCGCGGGTGAGGTGGTGGAGGTGGGCCCGAACACGGAGGGCTGGAAGGTGGGGGACCGCGCGGCCACGTTGCAGCGCATGTCCTGCGGCGAGTGCGCGCTGTGCCTCGCCGGCCGCAACAGCCTGTGCAAGACGGACAACCGCTTCTTCGGCGAGGAGCTGCAGGGCGGCTACGCGCAGTTCATGGTCGCGCCGGTGCGGGGCCTGGGCCGCGTGCCGTCGGGTCTGCCCTGGTCGGTGGCCGCCACGGTGTGCTGCACGCTGGGCACGGCGGTGCACACGCTGCGCACGCGCGCCCGGGTGAAGGCCGGTGAGACGGTGCTGATCACCGGCGCGAGCGGCGGCGTGGGACTGGCGGCGGTGCAGCTTGCCAAGGTGGACGGGGCGCGCGTCATCGCCATCACCTCCGGCGAGGCGAAGGTGGCGGCGCTGAAGGAGGCGGGCGCGGACGAGGTCATCGTGTCGCGCGGGCTGGACTTCGGTTCGGAGGCGCGCAAGCGCACGTCCGGCAACGGCGTGGACGTGGCGGTGGAGATCGTCGGCAGCGCGACCTTCGACCAGACGCTCAAGGCGATGGCGCCGGGCGGGCGCGTGGTGGTGGTGGGCAACCTGGAGTCGGGGGTGGTGAACCTGAACCCGGGCCTGGTCATCGTGAAGGAGCTGGAGATCCTCGGGGCGTACGCGACGACGCGCGAGGAGCTGGACGAATCGCTGCGGCTGACGGCGGCGGGGAAGATCCGCTCCTTCGTGTCGGAAGAGGTGGCGCTGGCGGATGCGGGCCGCGCGCACTTCCGACTGGAGAACCGCGAGGTGGCGGGCCGGCTGGTGCTGGTGCCGCCCGAGGCTTGAGTCATTCGAACACGCGAAGCACCACGAGATTTGAGGAGCTCCCCATGAAGAAGCGGGTTGGAATCGAAGCGCTGGCCGTGGCCGTGCCCCGGCGGTACGTGGACATCGAGGACCTGGCGCGGGCGCGCGGCGTGGACCCGGCGAAGTTCACCGCGGGCCTGGGCGCGAAGGAGATGGCGATCAACGACCCGGGCGAGGACTCGGTGTCGCTGGCGGCCACGGCGGCGGCGCGGCTGATCAAGCAGCAGGGCGTGGACACCTCCAAGGTGGGCATGCTGGTGGTGGGCACCGAGACGGGCGTGGACCACTCGAAGCCCATCGCATCGCACGTGCACGGCCTGTTGAAGCTGCCGCGTTCCATGCGCACGTTCGATTCGCAGCACGCCTGCTACGGCGGCACGGCGGGCCTGATGGCGGCGGTGGAGTGGATCGCCTCCGGCGCCGGGGCGGGCCGCACGGCGCTGGTGGTGTGCACGGACATCGCGCGCTACGGGCTGAAGACGGCGGGCGAGCCCACCCAGGGTGGCGGCGCGGTGGCGCTGCTGGTGTCGGAGACGCCGGACCTGCTGGCGATGGACGTGGGCCTCAACGGCGTGTGCACGTCGGACGTGTATGACTTCTGGAGGCCGGTGGGCCGCCGGGAGGCGCTGGTGGACGGGCACTACTCCATCACCTGCTACCTGGACGCGATGGCGGGAGCGTACCGGGGCTGGCGCGAGCGCGCGATGGAGCAGGGGCTGGTGCGCTGGGATTCGAAGCTGCCCAGCGAGCAGCTGGCGCGCATCCTGTACCACGTGCCCTTCTGCAAGATGGCGCGCAAGGCGCACGCGCAGGTGCGGCTGTGCGACCTGGAGGACGCAGCGGGCCCGGGGTCGGTTCCGGCCGAGGCGCGCGACGAGGCGGCGAAGTCACAGGCCAGCTACGACGCGCAGGTGGCGAAGTCGCTGGGCCTGAACGCTCGGGTGGGCAATGTCTACACGGCGTCGCTGTACCTGGCGCTCGCGGGGCAGTTGCACGCGGAGGGCGCGGCGCTGGCGAACCAGCGCGTGGGCCTGCTGTCCTACGGCAGCGGCTGCTGCGCGGAGTTCTACTCCGGCGTCGTCGGTGAGAAGGCGGCGGAGCGCATGGCCCGCGCGGACCTGGACACGGTGCTGGCGAAGCGCGAGCGCGTGTCGGTGGAGGAGTACGAGCGGCTGATGAACCTGCCGTACGACGCGCCGGAGGCGATTGCGCCGGAGCCGGGCACGTTCCGGCTGGCGGAGATCCACGAGCACCGCCGCAAGTACGCGGGCGCGTAGTCCGGAACGGGTTGGGTTGTCATTGCCAACCGCCCCTGGGTTGCCCCGCACCCGGAGGAGGTACATCAGGACCGGGAGTGAATCATCCTGTCAACAAAGTTTGGGACACTCCAGGGCACCCGTATCTTGCGCGACACACGCCCGGTGCGTGTCCAAAACCAAGATGAACGGGAGAATCCCCATGATTCGCAAGCTGCTCGCTGGTGCCCTTCTTGCTGTGTCGATGACCGCCTCCGCCACCGAGGTGGCCCCGTCCGAGACGGCCCGCCGTTTCGTTGACAGCACCCTTCGCGGCCAGACGCTGGACGTCAGCTCCCGCCAGTTGGGCAAGCTGCCCATGTCCACGGAGGGCGTGACGACGCTCGGTCCCGCTCCCGCGCTGAGCTACGTGCAGGTCTATGCGGTGGGGTCCAGCAACGTGGGCTGGGAGAGTGTCTCGGCCTCGCAGGTCACCACGGCCTATGACCACGGGGGCGACGTGTTGCTCGTGGCGGTGCTCGAGCTTGGCTACGGCACGTCTCGCTACGTCACGATGGCCGGTTCCGCGGTGTCAGGATCCATGAACTACGCCAATGACAGCATCTGTGATGACGGCTTTGGCAACCTCGTCATGCCCTGTTCGCCCGGACAGGTCATCGTAGGCTTCATGCGCTACTACGACGTCTCTGGGAACCAGAGCGGGACCTTCTACTACCAGAGCACGTCGATCAACTCGCCCTTCAACACCATGTCCGACACCATGTCGATCCTCTGATACTGGCGACCCCGGTTCCCTGAACCCGGCGGGCGATGCACGCGGACCGCGTGCATCGTCAGCCCTTCACGCTGGACGGTCCGTCGCGGGGGAACCGAATGCCCGCGGGCCTACAACACCTCCGCGCGCAGGTCCGGGAACACCTTGCCCACCTTGCCCAGCAGGTAGTCCCCATAGGTGCCCCGGAAGGCGTGGACGCTCTGCCGGTCCCACCGCTCCGCCTGGTCATCCGCGCCCGCGTCCCGGAGCACCGGGGAGTCGATGGCGTGGATCTCCGCCGTCCAGCTGGGATCGAAGAAGAACGGCAATGACAGACGGTCGCGGCCGGCGCGGTTGAGCACCCGGTGCGGTGTGGAGCGGTACACGCCCCGGGTCATCCGGTCGAGCATGTCGCCGATGTTGCAAACAAATGCATCCTCCACCGGCGGCGCCTCCATCCAGCGCGTCTGTCCGTCCCGGCGCGACTTCACCTGGAGCCCGCCCGCGTCGTCCTGCTTGAGGATGGTGAGCACGCCGTAGTCGGTGTGCTCACCCACGCCCCACACGGGCAGCCCTTCCCCATCCACCTCCGGGCCCGGCGGGTAGTTGAAGATGCGGAAGAGCACCGTGGGGTCCGCCATGTAGCGCGTGGCGAAGAAGTCCTCTTCCAGCTCCAGGCTGAGCGCGATGCCGGACATCAACGCGTGCCCCAGCGACGTGAGCGCCGCCATGTACTCCAGCACCGCGCCGCGCAGCCCTTCCGGCTCCCGGGGGAACAGGTTCGGACCGTGCAGCGGCGTGCCGGCGCGGACTCGCGGGTCCTCCGGCGACAGCTCCGTGCCGAAGTACAGACCTTCCTTGCGGTCGGGCCGGCCGGAGGTGAGCTCACCGCCCACGGGGAAGAAGCCCCGCCACGCCCGGCCGCCCAGGGCCATGCGCACGGCCTGCTTCTCTTCCTCCGACCGCGCGAAGAACTCCCGCGCCAGCGCCTCCAGCCGGGCCTGGAGCCCCACGCCCACGCCGTGTCCGACGACGTAGAAGAACCCGTTGTGCCGACACGCGGCGCCCATCCTCGCGGCGACTTCGCGACGGGCCGCGAGGCTCGACGTGGCATCCACGAGGGCGCGGACATCGATGACGGGCACGGTGTCCATGGGGACGGCCTCCTCCAGGGCGGATGACAGCTCCGACTCTAACGCGTCGGAGCGGGCCCGGGGATGCGAAGGGCTCCGCTCACTTGGGGGCGCCGCCCCCGTCTGGTTTCCCCGCGTCCGGTGTCCCCGCGTCCGAAGTACCCGCGTCCGAAGTGCCCGCGTCCGAAGTGCCCGCGTCAGGCGGCGAAGCCGAGGTCTTCTTCGAGCAGGTCCCGACGCAGTCAACCCCGCGGCACCTGAGCTGGGTGCACTCGTTGCCGAAGAGTTCGCAGCCATTGGGAGGCTCACAGGTGGAGCCGCCCGTACAGCTTCCCGTACATTCAACAATCAATTGCGCGGCAGCCATGGGCGCCACCGACTCACCGGACACGGCTTGCGCCGCGCCCGAGGGCTCCACCTGGAATCGCCTGGACGAAATCCGCTTCCCATCCTCATGCCGCACCGTGATCGGGCCCAGGGGCGTCAGTTCCGCGCCCTGGAGACTTCGCGCGACCTCGGGATCGGTCTCGTCGACATTCCTGCAATTCGTCGCCTCTTGTTGGGTCTCCGCCTCTATTCCGTGAGGCGCTTCCCTCTCGTCACCACAGCCGAACAGCGTGGCGACGAACAGCCCGGCGACAAGTCCACGAACGCCTGCGCGCTTGAAGTGCTTCATGTGTCGATACCCCCTCGAAGTGAGGGCATAACCATATAATCTTGTTTTTCCTGTTTACGACTGGACTTCTGTAATTGACCCTGAATCGTCGGATAAGGGACAGAGTCGACACCCGCCCCGGAGCCATTTCCCGCTACCCTGCCGGCCATGGCTTCCGCTCCCGCCCCTGGCTCCGTCATTCGCGTGGGTCTCCTTGGCTACGGCCTGTCCGGCTCGCGCTTCCATGGGCCGCTCGTCGCCGCGGAGCCCGCCTTCACGCTGGCCGCCGTGGCGTCGCGGCGAACGGACGTCGTGGCCCGCGACTGGCCGGGGGTCCGCACGGGCACCGTGGACTCGCTGCTGGCGGATCCGGACCTCCAGGTCCTCGTCGTCTGCACGCCCAATGACTCGCACGCCTCGCTCGCTGAGCAGGCCCTGCGCGCGGGGAAGCATGTCGTGGTGGAGAAGCCCTTCACGCTGGACGCGGACGAAGCGCTCCGGCTGGACGCGCTCGCGCAGGAGCGCGGCCTGTGCCTCACCGTGTTCCACAACCGGCGCTGGGACGGAGACTTCCTCACCGTGCGCCAGCTCCTGAGCCAGGGACGGCTGGGGACGCTGTACAGCCTGGAGAGCCACTTCGACCGCTTCCGCCCCCAGGTGAAGGTGCGCTGGAAGGAGCAGGACGTGCCCGGCGGCGGCAGCCTGTGGGACCTGGGGGCGCACCTCGTGGACCAGGCGGTGCAGCTGTTCGGCCTGCCGGAGTCGGTGGTCGCGGACCTGGGCCGGCAGCGGCCCGGCGCGCAGGGCACGGACTGGTTCCACCTGGTCCTCCGGTACGGAGCGCTGCGCGTGCTGCTGCACTCGGGCTCCGTGGTGCATTCGCCGTGGCCCCGCTTCGTGTTGCAGGGGGACCGGGACGCCTACGTGAAGCACGGCTTGGATGCGCAGGAGGGACAGCTCGAAGCGGGCCTGCGCCCCGGCCATCCGGACTTCGGCAGTGAGCCCGCGGCGCAGCACGGCCGACTGCTCGTCTCCGGAGAGACCGTCCCCACGGCGCCCGGCGACTACGGGCAGTTCTACCGGCAGCTCGCCGCCGCCATCCTCCACGGCGCCCCGGTGCCCGTGACGGCCGTGAGCGCGAGCCAGACGGTGCAGGTCCTCCAGGCCGCGCTCCAGAGCGACGCGGAAGGCCGCCGCATCACCCTGCCCTCCCTCTAAACGATTGCTGTGGCCGTGACGTCTGCGGCGGAAGTGACTGCGAGGCGGACATGAATCGGCTGGGGTGGGCGCTGCTGCTGGGAATGCTCGTGTCAGGCTGCGCGACGACGCGGGTGGTGAGCCTGGAGACGGACGACGGCGTTCGGACCGTCGTCACGCCCGTTGAGACTGAAGGGGCCTCACCCGCCGCGGCCCGACTCGGGGATGACGAATTCAAGATGGCCGTGGAGACGCTCGCGCGGGAGGTGCGTCCGGCTGCTCATCCCCTGCGGGAGGCCCGTGAGCTGTTCGGGCTGCCGGAGCGGAGCGGCCTGTATGGGTTCAGGGCGCGGACCCGGCAGATTGTTCCCCTGGGCGAGCAGGAGGTGCGCGACCTGCACCTGCTGGAGGCTTCCGACGACCTGACGCGCGGCTACAAGCGCTGGTGCGCGAACAGAAAGCAGGCGGGGGATTGCCTGCGGCTGCTGGACGAAGGGCCGTTGCTGGGAAGCGATGGCCGCTATGCGCTGGCGATGGCGGTCGCGATGGATTCGGTGTGGCGCGAGACGTCCGAGGCCCTGGAGGACCTGGCCAATCCCCAGGCGGTGCTCGCCACGTTGACCTCCGCCGTGACGGTGTACCTGCTGTTGTGGACGTTGCCGGAGCCCGTGTCCAAGGGGCTCTCCGCCCTCATGACGGCCACGGCGATTGCGTACCTGGGCGTGGACACGGTGTGGCGCATCCTCGATGGGTGGGTGACCCTGGTGCGCCACGTGGACCAGGCCACGACCTTCCTCCAGGTGCGCGACGCAGGAGAGGCATACGGGGAAGTGCTGGGCGAGAACGCGGCGCGCATCTTCGTGATGCTGGCGACCGCGGCCGTGGGCAACACCGTGGGGCTCGCGACGAAGGTCCAGGGACTGCCGGGGTCCGCGCAGGCCGCGGTCGCGGTGGAGACGCAGGCGGGCTTCCAGTACGTTGCCCTGGGAAGCGTGCGCTCCGTGGCGATGACGGCCGAGGGCTTCACCGTGGCGCTCGCGCCCAACGCGCTCGCGATGTCATCACGCCGTGGCCCCCCGCAGCGCCATCATCTGGCCACCATCCGGAACGAGAAGTCCGCGAAGAACGGTGGGCCGTGGACACCCCCCTTCCGGCGACTTTTCAAGAAGGCCGGAATGGAGTTGAAGGACCCGGAGAACATCGTCGAGGTGAAGGGGCACCGGGGGCCACATCCACAGGAGTATCATGAACTCGTGATGAGGCGGCTGAGCACTGCCACAAGAACCTGCCGGACCGTGGTGCAATGCCGTGAGGCCCTGACACGGGAGCTTCAGGAGCTTGCCCAGGAAGCCAATACCCCGGGAACAGTCCTCAACAATCTCCTGACATCACGCAAGGCACGCTGAATACCAACGATATGGCTACTCGATTCTTTGACCTGGGCGCGGATGTTCAGGAGGGAAATTGGTACTTGGACGATCCTGCCGACATGAACTCCATAGAGGTCGACAACCCTTGGATGTTCGGAGAGGGAGAGCCTGTTCACCTCACAGACCGCCTCCGGGTTCCCATCCTTGAGCCTGGACGCCCCCAGGACTTCTCGCTGGCGGGAGTGGGCATGACGCCCATTGTCCACGTCAAGCTCGCGAACGTGCTCCTGGAGCAGGCTGCTGACGACGTACAGCTCATCCCCGTCACCATCCCGAAGCACCCGGACCAGTACGTCCTCCTGGTCGCGACGAAGCTCATCCGTTGCATCAATGAACAGGCATCCGAGGAGATCCGCTTCTGGGAAGCGAAGCACGGTCAGCCGGAGAGGATTGGCGAATACCGCTCCGTCTACGGCATGCGCATCGACAAGTCGAAAGTGGGTAACGCCCAGGTCTTCCGCCCCTGGGGCTGGAAGGTCGCCCTCATCGTCTCAGAAGATCTCAAGACGGCGCTGGAGCGCACCGGCGCCACTGGCATGCACTTCACCGAAGTCTGAACGACGGAGCACGACTCTCGATGGAGCTCATGCTGCACCGTCGTACGGTAACGGCGCGCAGCCTTTAGAGCGTCTTCTCCAACACCAGGAACGTGGGCTTCGTGTAGCCCGCGTGCGTGCCGTGCGAGTGGAAGCCGTAGCCCTGGCGCGCGTACCACGCGTGATGCGACTCCAGCGCGAGCCGCACCGACAGGCGCACCCGCGCGTGGCCCAGCTCACGCGCGCGGGCCTCCACCGCTTCCATCAGGCGCAGTGACAGCCCCTGCCCCCGGAACGTCGGCAGCACCGCGAGCCGATCCAGGTACACGTGGTCCGCCTTCGGGTGGAAGAACACGCAGCCGCGCAGGACGCCGTCCGCCTCCGCCACGAAGGCCCCGCCGTCTTGCAGCTCCCGCGTCACCACGGCCTCCGTCTTGTCGTGCGCGCTGGAGGGCGGATCCAACCGCCCCCGGTACTCCTCGAACGCGTCACGCAACACCTGCGACAGGCGCGCGGCGTCGCCCGGCACGGCCTCACGAATCTGGGAAGGGTCCGCCATGGTCACGCGCTTCATGAGCCTCTCTGCTCGCGGTCGTCAAGCAGCGCCCCCGCGTCACTGCGTCCAGCACGCCGCGTCCCGGCGCATCGAACATTGCCGGTGGAGCTGAACTCCCGTGGGTCCTTGAAGCCTTGGATCCGTGGTCTGGGAGCGGGCTGACGGTCGGTCCCGGGGCGCAAAACGCTGCCGAGGTGTCGGAGGCGCTGGCTACTATCCGCGCCCCTCTTGCAGCCCGGGAACGTGTCGCATCGCTCCTCCCGAGTGCTCGGCGAGACCCTTCCCAAGGAGTCGCAGCCCGATGGCCCCTACCCCTGAGCAGAAGCGCGCGCGGCTGGCGGAGCTCTTGCGCGAGAAGCGCCGCCCCACGCAGCGGGTCCCGGCGTCCTTCGGGCAGGAGCGCATGTGGTTCCAGGAGCGGCTGTCACCCGGGCAGGCCGGGCTCGACCTGGTCTACTCCGTGCGGCTGTCGGGACGGCTCGACGTGGCGTCGCTGGCGGGCAGCCTGAACGAGGTGGTGCGCCGCCACGGTGCGCTGCGCACCACGTTCGTCGAACAGGAGGGTCGTCCCTGGCAGCGCATCCTCCCCGAGCTTGTCGTGCCCATGCCCGTGGTGGACACAAGGGATGAAGCGGAGGCGTGGCGCCTGCTGCACGAGGCCTCCCGCGCGCCGTTCGACCTGGAGCAGGGGCCGCTGCTGCGCGCTGGCCTCTTCGCCGTGTCCAGCACGGAGCACCTGCTGCTGCTCAAGCTGCACCACACCGTCTCCGACGGCTGGTCCATGGGCCTGCTGGTGCACGAGCTGGGCGTGCTCTACACGGCACTGACTTCGGGCACGCAGGCGACGCTGCCCGACCTGCCGTTGCAGTACGGGGACTTCTCCGTGTGGCAGCGCGAGTCCCTGCGGGGCGAGGTGCTGGCGTCGCAGCTCGAATGGTGGCGCTCACGGTTGGATCCCCGGGCCGTCCTGTCGCTGCCCACGGATCGGCCGCGCTCGGCACAGGTGGACACGCGGGGCATGACGGTGTCCTCGGTGCTGCCCCCGGCGCTCGTCCAGCGCCTCACCGCGCTCGCGGGACAGGAGGGCACCACGCTGTTCACCGTGCTGCTCGCGGGCTTCAAGCTGCTGCTGCTGCGCTACTCCGGCCAGGACGACCTCACGGTGGGCACGCCCGTGGCGGGGCGTTCCCGGGCGGAGCTGGAGCTGCTCGTCGGGTTGTTCGTCAACACGCTCGCGCTGCGCACGTCGCTCGACGGGGATCCGTCGTTCCGTGCGCTCGTCGCGCGCGTGCAGGCCACCTCCCTGGGCGCCTTCGCCCACCAGGACGTTCCGTTCGAGAAGCTGGTGGAGGTCCTCCAGCCTCCTCGCCACCTCGACGTCCCTCCGTTCTTCCAGGTGATGTTCGTCCTGCAAAACACGCCCCTCCCCGCCGTGCGCCTGCCCGGGCTGTCGCTCGATGCGCAGCTCGTGGACAGCGGCTTCGCGCAGTTCGACCTCACCCTCTTCGCGCTCGAACAGCCCGACGGACTGCGCCTCACCGCCGAGTACCGCACCGCCCTCTTCGACGAGGCCACGATGGTGCGGCTCCTGGGCCACCTGGGCACGCTGCTGGAGGACGCCGTCTCGCGGCCCGACGCGCGCCTGTCTGAGCTGTCCCTCCTGGACGTGGCGGAGCGTCAGCGCGTGCTCCATGCGTGGAACGGGCCTCGTGAGGCCTTCCCGCGCGGGGTGCTCCTGCATCAACTCGTGGAGGCCCAGGTCGCGTGCACGCCGGACGCGGTGGCCGTCACCTTCGAGGGCACGTCGCTGACGTATGCGCAGCTTGATGCGCGCGCGAACCAGCTTGCGTGGCACCTTCGCGAGCTGGGCGTGGGGCCGGAGGTCCGTGTCGGGTTGTTGCTGGAGCGGTCACTGGAGCTGGTGGTGGCGCTGCTCGCCACGCTGAAGGCCGGTGGCGCCTACGTGCCCTTGGATCCGTCCTTCCCCGCGCAGCGGCTCGCGTGGATGTTCGAGGACGCGCGGCCCGCGGTGGTCCTCGCCCAGGAGCGGCTGGTGACGCGCTTCCCCGTCCGGGACGTGCCGGTGTTCTGCCTGGACTCCCAGTGGACCGCCGTGGAGCGCCAGCCCTCCGAGACACCACCGCCCGCGGCGTCCGAGGAGGCGCTGGCCTACGTCATCTTCACCTCCGGCAGCACGGGACGACCGAAGGGCGCGATGAACGCGCATCCCGGCATCATCAACCGCCTCCTGTGGATGCAGGGAGCGCAGCCGCTGTCGCCGGATGACGTGGTGTTGCAGAAGACGCCGTTCAGCTTCGACGTGTCCGTCTGGGAGTTCTTCTGGCCGTTGATGACGGGGGCTCGGCTGGTGGTGGCGCGTCCTGGCGGTCATCAGGATCCGGGCTACCTCGCGGACCTCATCGCCCGGGAGCACGTCACCACCACGCACTTCGTGCCGTCCATGCTCCAGGCGTTCCTGGAGGAGCCCGGCCTGGAGCGCTGCGCTTCGTTGCGCCGCGTGGTGTGCAGCGGTGAAGCGCTGCCGCTGGAGCTGGCCGAGCGGTGTCTGGCACGCCTTCCCACCATCCGGCTGCACAACCTCTATGGCCCCACCGAGGCTGCGGTGGAGGTCACGGCCTACGAGTGCGTGCGCGGTGCGCTGGGACGTTCGGTGCCCATCGGCTACCCGGTGGCCAATACGGACATCCGGCTGCTGGATGCGTCACTGCGACCCGTGCCCCAGGGTGTGCCCGGGGAGCTGTTCATCGGCGGCGTGCAGGTGGGCCGCGGGTACCTGGGCCGTCCCGACCTGACCGCGGAGCGCTTCATTCCAGACGGCTACAGTGACACGCCCGGCGCCCGGCTGTACCGCACCGGGGACGTGGCCCGCTGGCTGCCTGACGGCGCCATCGAGTACCTGGGCCGCGCCGACTTCCAGGTGAAGGTGCGCGGGCTGCGCATCGAGCTGGGGGAGATCGAATCCGCGCTGGAGCAGCACCCCACCGTGCAGCAGGCGGTCGTGGTCGCACGCGCGGGCCTCACGGCCAGCGACACGCGGCTCGTGGCCTATCTCGTCGGGCGTACGGGCCTGCCCGCCGTGGAGACCGAAGCCCTCCGTGCGTTCCTCGTGGAGAGGCTTCCCGAGTACATGGTGCCGGCGACCTTCGTCCCGCTGGCAGCCCTGCCCCTCACGTCCAGCGGCAAGGTGGACCGCAGGGCCCTGCCCGCGGCTGATATCGCCATGGCTGTCACGCCCGCGTATGTCGCCCCGCGCACCCCCACCGAGGAGCGGCTCGCTTCCGTCTGGGCGGAGCTGCTCCGCGTCGAGCGTGTGGGCGTGCACGATGACTTCTTCGCCCTGGGCGGCCACTCGCTGCTCGCGACGCAGTTGTTGTCGCGGATCCGCGCGGCGTTCCAGTTCGAGCTTCCGCTGCGCGCCGTCTTCAAGACGCCCACGCTCGCGGCCCTCGCCTCCGCCATGGATGAAGCGCAGGGCCGGTCCACGGGTCCCCAGGCGCCGCCCCTGCGCCCCGTGCCTCGCGACGGTGGGCTTGCCCTGTCCTTCGCGCAGCAGCGCCTGTGGTTCCTGGAGCAGCTCCAGCCCGGCTCCATCGCCTACAACCTGCCCGGCATCGTCGAGCTTGAAGGGGCACTCCAGGCCGGTGCGCTGCGGCAGGCCCTGGATGCGCTGGTCCAGCGTCATGAGGTCCTGCGCACCACGTTCGTCCCGGGCCCCCAGGGCCCCGTGCAGCGCATCGCTTCGGATGCGGCGTGCCCGTTTGAAGCAGTGGACCTGGGTGCACTGCCCGCACATGAGCGTGAGTCACGGCTCCAGTCCCTCATCGCCGAGCAGGCGCGACAGCCCTTCGACCTGGCCCGGGGCCCCCTCTTCCGCGCGGTGCTCGTGCGCCTGGAGGAGACGCGGCACGTGCTGCTCGTGCTCACCCACCACATCGCCTCGGATGGTTGGTCCACGGGCATCCTCGTGCGGGAGCTGGTGGCCCTCTACCGCGCCTTTGCTTCGGACCAAGCGCCTGCGCTGCCGCCGCTGCCCCTCCAGTACGCGGACTTCGCCGCGTGGCAGCGCCAGTGGTTGCAGGGGGACGTGCTCGCGACGCAGCTCTCCTGGTGGCGCGAGCAGCTTGCCGGTGCGCCTCCGCTGTTGATGCTCCCCACCGACCGGCCGCGTCCGGCCGTGCAGACGTTCGCGGGGAGTCAGGTCGCGGTGCGACTGCCACGGAAGCTGTCGGAGGCGGTCCACACGGTGGCGAAGCGGGAGGGCGCCACGCCCTTCATGGTGTTGCTGGCCGCGTATCAGCTCCTGCTCTCGCGGTATGCCGGGCAGGAGGACGTCAGCGTGGGCGCGCCAGTCGCGGGGCGCACGCGTTCAGAGACCGAAGGCCTCATCGGCTTCTTCGTCAACACGCTGGTGCTGCGCGCCCGCATCGACCCGCGCGCTTCGTTCCGGATGCTGCTCGCCCAGGTGCGCGCCACCACGCTGAGCGCCTTCGAGCACCAGGACGTCCCCTTCGAGAAGCTGGTCGAAGAGCTTCAGCCCGCGCGCGACGCGAGCCACACGCCGTTCTTCCAGGTCACCCTCACGCTCCAGAACGCGCCCACAGCCGAGTGGCGTCTGCCGGGACTCGCGCTGCGCGAGCTGCCTGCTCCCTTCACGCCATCAAAGTACGACTTCAGCCTCATCCTGGAGGAGTCCTCGGACGGCTTCTCCGGCAGCCTCCACTACAACACCGACCTCTTCGACGAGGCCTTCCTCCAGGGGCTGCTGCGCGACTACGCCACGCTGCTCGAAGCACTTCCGGGGCAGTTGGATGCTCCCGTGGAGGGGCTGCCGCTGGTGTCAGGGGAAGAGCGGCGGCGGGTGCTGGAGGCTTGGAGTGGCGCCTCAGTCACTGGTGGATTCTCGGAGCAGTCCATCCCGGAGCGTTTCGCTCGGCAGGTCGCGCGTGCGCCGGATGCGCTGGCGGTGGTCTCCGAAACGGCGAGCCTCACCTATGCGCAGCTCGAAGCGCGCTCGAACCAGCTCGCGCACCACCTGCGTGCCTCGGGCATCGCGGGTGGCAGCCGCGTCGCGGTGCTCCTGCCGCGTTCGCCGGAGCTCATCGTCTCGCTGCTGGCCGTGCTCAAGGCTGGCGCCGCCTATGTTCCCATCGACCTGAACGCTCCTCCCGAGCGGTGGTCGCTCCTCCTGGAGCAGTCCGGTCCAGCGATGGTCCTCACCCTGGAGGCGCTGGCGGACGAGCTGCCCTCCCTGCTGACGCCGCTGGTGTTGTTGGACACGGAGTCCTCACGGTGGGCCTCGCGACCGGAGACGGCGCCGCCCGCACCGGAGCTGGAGGGGGACAGCCTCGCCTACGTCCTCTTCACCTCGGGCTCCACGGGGACTCCCAAGGGGGTCTGCGTTCCGCACCGTGCCGTGCTGCGGCTGGTGGTGGACACCGACTTCGTGCGCTTCGGTCCGGAGCAGGTCGTCCTCCAGCTCGCGCCCGCGGCGTTCGATGCCTCCACGCTCGAAATCTGGGGTGCGCTGCTGCACGGAGCCCGACTCGTGCTCGCACCTCCGGGGGAGCTGTCCCTCGCGCGCATCGCCGAGACGCTGGCCCACCACCGCGTCACCACCCTGTGGCTGACGGCCGCCCTCTTCGAACAGATGGCGGTACACCACCCGGACGTCCTCGCCAGCGTGCCCCAGGTACTGGCGGGCGGTGACGTGCTTCCCGCCTCCCGCGTGCGGGAGCACCTGACGCGGCTTCCTCCGGACTCGGTGCTCGTCAATGGCTACGGGCCCACCGAGAACACCACCTTCTCCACCACCCACGCACTGCGCGCGGGCGACACGGTGGGCGCCTCCGTTCCCATCGGCCGCCCGCTGTCCCACTCCACCGCGTACGTGCTGGACGCGGCGATGCGACCGGTGCCGCCCGGCATGCCCGGCGAGCTGTACGTCGGCGGTGAAGGCCTCGCGTGGGGATACCTCCACCAACCCGCGCTCACGGCCGAGCGCTTCCTCCCGCACCCGTTCAGCACCACGCCGGGTGCGCGCCTCTACCGCACCGGTGACAAGACCCGCTGGCGTCCGGATGGCACGTTGGACTTCCTGGGGCGCACCGACTTCCAGGTGAAGCTGCGCGGCTTCCGCATCGAGCCGGGCGAGATTGAAGCGGCCCTGCGCGGACTGCCCGGCGTGCACGAAGCCGTGGCCGTGGTGCGCGAGGACGTCGCCGGGGACAAGCGGCTGGTGGCCTACGTCGTCGGGGCTGCGTTGGACGGCAAGGAGCTGCGCTCCGCCCTCCAGCAGCGGCTCCCCGACTACCTGACCCCGGGTGCCATCGTGGTGCTGGACGCCCTGCCCCTGAACGCCAACGGCAAGCTGGACCGCTCGGCCCTGCCGGCGCCGGAGGCTCCCGTGGCCTCGGAGGATCGCTTCGTCGCTCCTCGCGATGCGCTGGAGGAACAGCTCGCCGTCCTCTTCGCCGAAGTGCTGCACGTGGCGCGCGTGGGCATCCACGATGACTTCTTCGACCTGGGCGGCCATTCGCTGCTGGCCACGCAGGTGGTGTCCCGGCTGCGCTCGACGCTGGGCGTGGAGTTGCCCCTGGGGGACCTGTTCGCCGCGCCCACCGTGGAGGCGCTCGCCGTCCGCGTGTCGGCCCTGCGTGCTCAGGAGGGCTCACGTCCGGAGATGCCGCCGCTCGTGCCCATGCCTCGCACCGGAGCCGTGCCGCTGTCCTTCGCCCAGCAGCGACTGTGGTTCCTGGATCAGCTCCAGCCGGGCAGCGCCTTCTACAACGTGCCCGGCATCCTTGTGCTCGACGGCACCTTGAATGCCGCCGCGCTGGAGCAGGCACTCGAGGCCCTGGTGCAACGGCATGAAGCCCTGCGCACCACGTTCGCGTCCGAAGGGGGAACCCCTGTCCAACGGATCCACGCCGGAGTCACGCTCTCCCTGCCCGTCATCGCGCTGACATCCGACACCGAGGACCGTCGCGAAGAGGAAGCGCGCCGACACGCCGCCGCCGAAGCCGCGCGGCCCTTCGACCTGGGGACCGGTCCGCTCGTGCGCGCCGTGTTGCTGCGGTTGGATCCGCGCCGCCACTGGCTGCTCCTCACGCTGCACCACATCGTGTCCGACGGTTGGTCCATCGGCGTCTTCGCTCGTGAGCTGGGCGCGCTGTACCGCGCCTTCGACTCCGGACAGTCGCCCACCCTGCC
>NZ_RAWG01000108.1 GCF_003611735.1 Corallococcus sicarius
GTCCGCGAGGAGGGGGCGGGCGTGCTTCACGGCGTCGAGCGCGAGCCGCCGCGCCAGCTCGGGAGCGCCTTGCCGGCCCTGCTGCTCCGCCTCGGACAGGAGGGTGCGCATCTCCACAGCCGCCTGGACGCGCTGCAACTCCACGCGCTGCAACTCCAACAGGTCGCCGCGGTAGTTCTCCATCACGCTCGCCGCTGCCTGCATCACATCCTGGGTGAGCGCGCGATCCCTCCTCAGGTCGATGAGCTCCACCCGGGAGGCCAGGTCCTTCGTGGCCTTCTCCTGGCTGTTCTGGGTCAGCAGCACGGTGGACTTCACCTCCGGCATCTGGAAGACCCAGCGCTCCAGGTAGTTCTTCAGGGCTTGCGCCCGCTGCCGGGCAATGTGCTCGTCCGGCGCGGTGAGCCGGATCTGGAAGGACGTGATTTCCTTCTGGGTATGGAGGTACTCCACCAGCTCGGCGAGGACCTGTTTGCTGGTGGACGCGAACTCGGATCTGCCCGCGAGGTCCTGGAAGACGATTGGGATGAGCAGCGTGATCTTCTCCGGCGTCTTGTTCCCGTTGGAGCCCCCATCCAGCCGGAGCCACCGCGGGTTGTTCAGCCGCCTGTTCCACGCGGTCCGGGCCCCGAGGACCGCTGCGTCCACCTCGGGGCTGCTCTGGGCCATGTCGACGATCTGCTTGCCGTTGCCGAAGCCCAGCAGCGTGGCAGGGGAGAGCTGCGGCTGGTACACGACGGCATCGCCATCGCGGTTCTGATGAGTCCCCGCCAGCCGCCCGATGATTTGAAACAGCCGGAGGCCGTCCTTGATGCGCATGCCTAGACTGAGCTGGCGCCAGAGCGGCCCCACCCAGCGGCGCGGGTAGCTCCGCGACCGGGGGGGGACGCGGGAGATGGGGTTCGCGGAAATGAGGATGTCCGCGCCTTCCGCCCGCAGGACGTCCGAAGGCACGTTGGCCACCAGGCCGCCATCCAGCAGGCGGCGGTTGCCGATGAGGGTGGGACCGAAGAGGGGTGGCAGGGCGCTGCTGGCCCGGACTCCACGCCCGATGGACCCTGTGCGCAGGTCCCATTCCACGCCTATGTCCGCGTCGGTCACCACGGGGAAGAACGGCACCTCCAGCTGATCGAGGGGCCAGGGGCCGAGCTTGAGGTTGGTCCACTGCTCCAGGATCGCGCTCGACAAGGCGGTGAGGCCGACGATGGGCCGCATGGTGTGTGCCTGCCGGATGAGCATGTCGAGCCCCCGCCGGCCGCCGACGCAATAGAACGCCCCCACGACGGCGCCGAAACTGGAGCCGGAAACCATGTCGATGGGCACCCGCGGCTGGAGGGCTTCCTTCCCGTCCACCGGGTCGGCGGGTTCCAGCTTGTTCAGCAGGGCGATGCTCGCGAAGCCAAAGGGCCCGCCTCCCCCGAGCGCCAGCCCGACGCGGCGCCCGGTGGCGGCCCGTGCCCAGCGGTCGAAGAATTCCCTGGGGGACTCCAGGCCTGGGGCGTCCAGCGACGTGGGCAGTGATCCTCCCTTGAGCCACGGGTCGGGGAAGCGCAGGCGGACCGTTCCCATGGGCCACTCGCCAGGCTCCTTGGGCTTCCGGAAGATCCCCGCCAGCGCGGGCCTCAGGCCCGGCTCGGGTCGCGGGAAGTCGATCAGTCCGGCGTGGACGCGCTCTATCGGCCTGGGCAACTCGAGCGTGGGGTGCTGCCGGTCCTTGCTCAGGCTGAGGTACTTGATGGGCTCCTCGGCCGACGCCCTCTCCGCCAGATGCTGGAGCACCTCCTGACGTCCGCGGGCCGTGAGCGCGGAGGTGTCCACCAGGGTGACGTTGGTGCGGCCCGCGAACTCGGTACTCCTCGGCAACGTCATCCAGGTGGTCATCGTGCTCTTCGGAAGGAGGGGCTCTCCGTCAGTCGGAATGGGTAGGCGCTCACAGTGGGCCACCCAGCCGTTCCTGTCCTTGGCGGGCCTAACGAACTCCAGGGGGGTGTCCTGTGCATCCTCCTTGAGCCGGACCACGAGGACATGCTCATGCAGGTGGACCGCCATCCGTTCGGCGAGGAGCTCGCCCAGGTCGCTCCACGGGGGTAGGCCCTCCGCCTGCTCGCCCCACACGATGACCTGATGCGCTGGGTGGAGCGGCGGCGCCTGGAAATCCTCGGGGCATCCCCTCAGGACGGCCCGATTGAAGTCTGGCTCACAGCCCCGGACGTGGTCGAACCACTCCCTGCTGATGTGGAAGGCGCGGGCGCCGTTCCCGTTCCCCATGCCCTTGCGGCGGAAGGTGCGGGCCCACTTCTCCTCAACGGGCCTCAACATCACGGCTCCCGGCAATGGCTTGCGGAGCAGGAATTCATCGAGCCCGACGCAGGTGGGGGCCACGAGCTTGGAGAAGGGCCCGATGGCGCTGGATGAGGAGATGTCGCAGCACCCCTCGAGCACGACGTAGAACCCGTCCGGGATGGCGGGCTCCAGGAACAGCGGCGTGGCCTCCGAGCCTCCATGCACCTTCACGGGCGTGGCGCCCTCCACGAGCCGGAAGAGGTCCGCGTCCTGGGCATTGGCCAGCCGCGGCGACTCGCTCAGCACGCGCACGATCTCCACCGCGGACTCGTCCGCTTCGCGAGCGGCGAGAAGGCGATCGAGCAGCGTGTCTTTGTGATGAAAGGCCGTCTTGAACTGTTCGCGCGGCAACTCCAGAAGCTCGGTGAGCACGAGGGCCTCGATGTCCTCGGCTTCGTCCTCGGAACGGAGCGCCTCGCCGGTCTTCCAGCGGGCCAGGGTCTTCAATCCCAGAACGCTTCCCCGCCGGAGCACCTGCTCGCCGTGGGGCAGGACGCGCCAGGGCCGTTTCACCTTCATCTCGCCGGAGAGGACGATGCGCAGGGCGGGCGGGCGCTTCGCGAGCGTGTCCTTGGGGCAGAGGGTGACGGACTTCAGCAGGGGTGCCAGTGCCGACAACCCGACTTCCTGCTCACCCGCCTCCGACGCCACCGGCCCCGCTTTCTTCGCCTGACGCCTCCTCCGCTCGACCTCCCGAGGGACCTCTCCCAGGACGGTGCCCTTGGAGAGTAAGGCGAGTACTTCTTGCTCGGGAATGTGCGGCATGGATGGCTCCCTGGATTCAATGCGTCTTGTTCAAGGGTAAGCACCTGCGCTCAGGCGCCACGGGCACCGGGCAGCCGCCTTGCCGCGCGGATGCGCCCTGTCGTGTCAACCCCGGAACCGTTGCTCCGGCGCGTCGAGCCGCCACGGCGGGCTCAAGTGGTAGCTTCCTCCGACGGCTGAGGGGGGAGATGCGATGGAACAATTCCTGGCGGTGACGCAGTGATTCCGGTCCGGATCCTGGGGACGGCCAGCGTGCTGCCAGAGCGCGCTGTCACGACCGGGGAGCTGGCAGTGGCCCTGGGACGCGACCCCGCGGCCATCGAGCAGAAGACAGGCATCCGGACCCGCCACTGGGCGCCTCCCGGGACTTCCATGGCCGGGCTGGGCGCCGAGGCGCTTCGCCGGGCCCTCGCCGCCGCCGGGCTGGAGGCCCGGAGCCTGCGGCGCATCCTGTTCGTCTCCTCCATGGGAGGCGATGCCCTCATCCCGGCCACCGCCAACCGCGTCGCCGCGGAGCTGGGGCTCGCGGGCACTTGCGATGCGTTCGACCTCAACAACGCCTGCATGGGGTTCGTCTCGGCCTTCGACGTGGCCAGCCGCTCGGTGGCGACCGGGCTCGCGCCGGTGGCCATCGTGGTGGTGGAGCTCGGCTCGCGCATCATCTCGGTGGAGGATCCCCGGCCCTACCTCGTCTTCGGCGATGCCGCCGTGGCCGCCATCCTGGGCGTGGCTCGCGAAGGGGAGGGGGTGTTGGGCGCGGCCTTCGCCAATGACGGCACCCAGCCCTCGGACGTGTGGATGGCCCATCCCCTGGTGACGGGCGTGAGCGAGCGGGTGCGCTTCGAAAGCTCCCACCAGCGCATCGTGGAGGTGGCCCTCCAGGCGCTGAAGGACGCCACCCGCTCCGTGCTGGAGCAGGCGCGTCTGTCATTGGACGAGGTGGAGTGGGTGCTGCCGCACCAGCCCAACGGGGTCATGCTGCGGCTCATCACCGAAATGCTCGGAGTGGATCCGGCGCGCATCGTCCCCGTGGTTGAGAGGGTCGGCAGCGTGGGGGCCGCCTCCATTCCCTTCAGCCTCGACGGGTTGCTGCGCACCCGCACGGTGCGGGCCGGGGATCGCTTGCTGATGGTGGGCGTCGGGGCGGGAATCTCCTCCGGCGCCGTGCTCTATCAGGCCGGCGGATGAATCCCGGGGAGTGAGCGGCGGGGTGTCATTCCCCCCCACCCCCGGTGCCTCTCCGAGCAGGTCCCGGGCGGGCTTTGTCCGCATTGGCTCACGCTGGCTCAATGGACATGGTGAGAAAGGGGCTTCACATGCTTGGACAACCATCATGGACACGGCCACGGGAGCCTGGCGGGACCGAGCACCCCGGCGATCTCCCCTCCATGGAAGTAGGCAATCGCTATCAGCTCCTTCGGCCCCTGGGGCGCGGCGGCTTCGGGACGGTGTACCTGGCAAGGGACAGGCTCGGTGGGCTGGTGGCCGTGAAGCGGCTGCGCTCGAAGCACTATGCGCGCGCCGACGGAGCGCCCCCCTCCAGCGGGCTCCGCTCGAAGCATCGCTACCGGACGATGCTCGTCCTGGCGCACGAGTTCGAGGTCCTCGCCTCGCTGCGCCACCCCAACATCATCAGCGTGCTGGACTACGGCTTCGACGGGCCGCAGCCGTACCTGGTGCTCGAGCTGCTCAACGAGGCGCGGACCTTCACGCAGGCAGGGCGCGGCCAGCCCCGGTCCGTCCAGGTGGACATGCTGGTGCAGATGCTCCAGGCGCTCCACTACCTGCACCGGCACGGCATCATCCACCGCGACCTCAAGCCGGCGAACATCCTGGTGGTGGACGGGCAGGTGAAGCTGCTCGACTTCGGCCTGGCGGCCGGTCCGGATCAGCGGGCGCGCGCGATGAGCTCAGGGACGCCGGGCTACCTCGCGCCGGAGGTGCTCCGGGGGGAGGCCCCTTCGGAGCTGTCGGACCTCTACGCGGTCGGGGTCCTCGCCTATGAGCTCTTCGTGGGCAGGCATCCGAAGGTGACGTGCTCCCCGCGGCCCCGCATCGAGGAGGGCTCCCTTCCCGCCTGGCTGGACGAGCCGGAGAGCCTGGACGGGGAGGGCAGGGCCGACAGCTTCGAGCCGGACCTCGCCTGGATTGTCGACCGGTTGATCGTCGGGATGCGCGACCCCTCGGAGTGCCGGGTCTTCGAGATGCCCCAGGAGCTCGAGCCGGGACTGGCCCAGCTGCTCTTCAAGTTGCTCGACCCGCTGCCCTGCAACCGATTCCAGAGCGCGGACCTGGCCATTGGCGCGCTCTGCGCGGCCACGGGGCAGAGCCTGCCCGTGGAGACGGTGGCCACCCGCGAGAGCTTCCTGCAGGCGGCCCGCTTCGTCGGCCGCGAACATGAGCTGGGACTGCTCGGCGCCGCGCTGGAGAGCGCCGAGCGGGACGAGCGGGGCGGGGCGTGGCTGGTGGCGGGTGAGAGCGGCGTGGGCAAGTCGCGCCTGCTGGACGAGTTCCGCGTCCGGGCGATGGCGCGGGGCATCCCCGTGCTGCGCGGGCAGGCCGTCCGCGCGGGCGGCCTGCCCTACCACGCGTGGCACGAGGTGCTGCGTGCGCTGACGTGCCTCACGGAGCTGGGGGACTGGGAGGCCTCGGTCTTCAAGCCCCTCGTGCCGGACATCGCGGAGGTGCTGCGCCGCCCCGTGGCGGACGCCGAGCCCCTGGCCACGGAGGCGGCCGACCAGCGCCTGCTCCTCGCGGTGGAGGACATCTTCAACCGGCTGCCCCAGACCACGGTGATCCTCCTGGAAGACCTCCAATGGGCGGACTGGTCGACGCTGTCGCTGCTGAATCGGCTCGCGAGGCAGGCCACGGGGACCCGGCTGCTGCTCCTGGTCAGCTACCGGGACGATGAGCGCCCCAAGCTGCCGGAGGAGCTGCCCGGGATCCCGGTGCTGACGCTGCCCCGGCTGTCCTCCTCGGAGATCGCCCAGCTCAGCGAGTCGATGATGGGCTCGCCCGGGCGTCAGCCGCGCGTGCTCTCGCTGCTGGAGCGCGAGACGGAGGGCAACCCCTTCTTCCTCATCGAGGTCATCCGCTCGCTGGCGGAGGAGTGCGGACGGTTGGACCAGATTGGCCACGACGTGCCCCTGCCGGCCACGGCCTTTGTCGGAGGCATGCGCTCCATCATCGAGCGGCGGCTGGGCATGGTCCCCCCGAGGGCGCGCGAGCCGCTGCGACTGGCGGCCACCCTCGGCCGGGACATCCACGAGGAGCTGCTGCAGGAAGCCCACCCCGCGCTGGACGTGGTGGGCTGGCTCGTCGAGTGCGCGGACGCGGCGGTGCTGGAGGTGACGGGGAACCGCTGGCGCTTCGCCCACGACAAGCTGCGCGAAGGGCTGCTGGACACCCTCCTCCCCGAGGACGCACGGGCACTGCACCGCCAGGCGGCGAGGGCCATCGAGTCGGTACATCCGGAGGAGGCGGGGTGGATGGCGGCGCTCGCCCACCACTGGGGCGAGGCCGGCGATGTGGCCCGCGAGGCGCGCTACTCCGAGCGGGCCGGCGAGCACGCCATGTCCGTCTATGCCTGCCGCGAGGCCCTCCCGTACTTCGAGCGGGCACTGGCGTTCGCCGAGACCCGCCCGGACGACGCCCGGTGGGTCATCCACCTCCAGGGCCGGTTGGCCGAGGCCCACTATCTCATGGGGGATCTGGAGCACTGCCGCACCTGTCTCGAGCGGGCGCTGGAGCGCCTCGGGTATCCCGTGATGCGGCTGCTGAAGGGCTCGAAGCTGGGCGTCGCGCACCAGGCGCTGCTCATGCTGCTCCAGTCCGCGATGCCCTGGGCCTTCCAGGTGAGGTCCCCCGAGCAGCGGCAGTTGCGCCTTGAGGAAGGGCAGATGCTGAGGCTGTTGAGCGAAGTCCTCTTCTACGCCCAGGATGCCCGCCGGCTCCTCTGGACGGCCTTCCGGCTGCTCAACGTGCTGACGCCCACCGGGCCGTCGCTGGACCTGGCCCGTGGCCGCATCCTCGTGGCCACGGTGCTGGGCAGCCTTCCTGTCCTGCGCCCGCTGGTCGAGCACTGGAACGCGCGCGGCCTGGAGACCGTCGAGCGTCTGGGGGCCTCCCCCGACATCGCCTACGCCCTGGTGCGCCGCGCGGCCTGCGGCATCGGGTACGCCCAATGGAAGGAAGCAGAGGAGTGGGGGGAGCGGGCCCGACAGCTCTCCGATGCCGCCCGGGACTACCGGTGCTCGGAGGAGAGCCGCATCGTGCTGCTGGTGCCCTGGTCCTACCGCGGGCAGTTCCGGCGGAGCATCGAGCTGTCCCATGAGCTGGAGGACTCCGCGCGGCGGCGGGGCTCCGTCCAGACGCAGCACTGGGGGCCGACCGCCCGGGGCACGTCCCTGGTGCGCATGGGCCGGGCCCGCGAGGCGCTGCACGAGCTGGAAGAGGAGCTGCCCTGGTGCGAGGCCCACGCCGGTGCGTCGGAGATCGTCGTCGTCCAGGGCGAGCTCGCCCTCGCGCTGCTGCGGCAGCACGAAGAGGCGCGGGCGCTGGAGATGGCGGACCGCGGGCTGGCGCTGCTGCGGGAGATGAGGCCCGTGGCGTACTGGATCTTCGCGGGCGTCACGTGCGTGTGCGAGGTGTACCTGAGCCTGTGGGAGCAGCGCGGCGGGGAGGCGCTCTCGGAGGAGGAGCCGCTGGTTCGCTCGGCGCATGAGGCCTGCAAGGCCCTGAGGAGATTCGCCCGCGCCTTCGCCTTCGGCAAGCCGTTCGCCCTGCTCTGCAACGGGCTCGAAGCCGCGCTCTCAGGGCACCCGCGCCGCGCGCGCCGGGCCTGGCGGCACTGTGTGGCGCGTGCCCAGGCCCTGGCGATGCCCTACGAGGAGGGGCGCGCCTGGTTCGAGCTGGGGCGCCATGGGCTCGTCGAGAAGGCAGCCCGGCGGGAGTCTCTGGTGCGCGCGACGGGCCTCTTCACCCGGCTCGAAGCGCTCGATGACCTGGCGCGGGTCGAAACGGCGATGGCGCAGGGCGGCGCGACTTGACCCCTGGCGATGCGGGACTGCTGGCATGCCCCTCCTGCCGTGGAGCGCTCACGTGGGGGGGGCGGACACGAGGAGGGCAGCTCGACGAGGGGCGGCTGGGCTGCGCCGGTTGCGGTGCCGACTGGCCGGTGGTGGAGGGCCTGCCCCGGCTGTTCGAGGAAGGGGAGGTGCGCGGGACGGATCGCCTCATGCGGGTCCTCTACGACAGGCTGTGCGCGCTGCATGACCCGCTCGTCACGCTGCTGATGCCCCTGCTGCAGGGCCACACGGAGGCCCGGCTGCGCGGCCACTACATCCGAAGGCTTGAGCTGGGCGCCTTGACGCCCCGCCCGCGGGGGCCGCCGCTGCGGATCCTGGAGGTGGGCATCGGCGCGGGCGCCAACCTCCCGCTCATCGAGGAGGCGCTGCCCCCGGGGCTCGACGTGGAGGTGTGGGGCCTGGACCTGAGCGCGGGCATGCTCGGCAGGTGTCGTCGGCGCGTGGAGCGGGAGGGGCGCCGGGGCGTGCGGCTGCTCATGGCGGATGCCCACGCCCTGCCGTTCCCGGACCACTCCTTCGACCGGGTGTTCGAGGTGGGCGGCATCGATGGCTACCGGGCCCCGGAGCGCGCGCTCGCGGAGATGGCCCGGGTGGCCCGCCCGGGGACGCCCGTGGTGGTGGTGGACGAACAGCTGGATGCGCGGGAGCGGTCCCTGCGCCACCGGCTGGTGTTCCGGCTGCTCACCTTCTACACGACGGACGCGCACTGTCCGCGGGAGCTGCTCCCGGCGACGGCGGTGGACGTCCTCGCGGAGCAGTTCTGCCGCTACTACTTCTGCCTCACCTTCAGGATGCCGGTGGCCCACCCTCCTCGTTCAGGACGAGGTCGAGCAGGCGCAGCGTCATTCCCCCTGTGAAGTCGATGGTCGCTCCGTTGAACCACTCCGCCTCGTCGCCCAGGAGCGTGGGGACGATGCGGGCCACCTCCTCCAGGGTGCACATCCGCCCGGCGGGGTTGATGCGGCGGTGGGCCTCCTCCAGCCGCTCCAGCACCTCCGGGGTGCAGACGTGGCGGATGGCGGGGGTCATCACCGTGCCGAACTTGAGCAGGTTCACCCGGTGCCCCAGGGGCCCGAGCTCCAGCGCAAGGTGGCGCACGTAGATTTCGAGCGCCGCCTTGGCCGCGGTGATGGCGCCGGTGTTGTGGAGGAGCGACTCGGTGAGCGGGTTGGTGAGGCCCAGCAGGCGGGCCGAGGGGGTGAGCAGGTCCCTCGCCACCAGGGCCTGGGCCCAGTAGACGAAGGAGTGGGCCATGGACTCGAAGGTGCGCGCGAGCTGGCGGGGATGAAGGGGTTGCTTGTCGCCCGTGATGAACTGCCCCACCGAAGCGCTGGCGAGCGCGTGGACGAAGAGCTTGACGGAGCGGGGGCCGGCGGTGGCGAGGAGGGCGTCGGCGCCCCGTGCCACGCCCTCCGGGGTGCCGGCATCTCCTTGCATCATCACCATGCGGCGGCCCGTGGCGAGCACCTGGCGCTCCACCTCCGCGGCCTGGTCCAGGTAGCGCCCCCGGTGCATCCCGAAGACGTTGAGCCCCGGCTGGCGCGCCACCTGGACCGCGATGGCGGCGCCCGTCCCCGAGGACGCTCCCGCGATGACGGCCCAGGGCCCCTCGCTCGTCCGTGCTGCGCTCATGAGGCCTCCCCGCGCGCGCGATCCAACAGCGCCTGCACCGCGTTGCCCACCTCGCGGTGCAGCTCCCGCATCGCAACCGGATCCCCGGGGTCGAAGTCCCCGTCGAGGTGCCGGCGGATGGGCGCGCCCACCCACTGCGTCATCCTCACGGGGAACGGCAGCGAGAAGGGCCAGAGGCCGGTGGCGCCCACCCCGAGCCACGCCGGCATCCGCCAGGGCAAGCCCAGGCGGCGACCGAGTGCATGCCCATCCATGAGTCCGATGAAGGCGTCATCCATGCCGCTGCCGGCGATGGGGACGATGGGCAGGCCGTACCGGAGGGCCAGACGCAGGTAGCCCATGCGCTGCCCCCAATCCACCCGGTAGCGGTGACGGAAGCTCCGGAAGCCCTCGCGGGTGCCTCCGGGCAGGACGAGGATGTGCTCGCCGCGCGCCACGGCCGCCGCCAGCTCCGGCCCGTCCCCCGTGACGAACCCGAGGTCGTCCTTCATCCACCGCAGCATCGGGAGGTGGTCGACGGCGCCATGGACGATGCCACGGGGGAGGTAGCCCAGCCGCTCGTGGAGGACGGTGGTGAGCATGCATTGGTCGAAGGCCAGGGGTCGGCCATGGTAACCGACGATGAGCCGGGCCCCCGGCTCCAGCAGCGTCTCCAGTCCGATGACCTGGTAGCGGTGGTATCGGCGGAGCAGTCCAAAGGCTGTCAGCCATGCGGCGAGAGGCAGATTCCTGCTCGCCGCCCCGTCCTGCGCCAATGTCTGGCGCCATCCCCGCGCAACGCTCGTCACGACCGCCCCCCTCTCCTCGACCTGACCCGGGAATATTAGTGGCTGGGAGCCATGCCGAGCTGGCTCAGGACGTCGGGGAGGTTGAAATCGAGGTGATAGTCGACGATGAGTCCGCCCTCGAATCGCCAGATGTCGACTGCCGAGACGTCAAGGCTCCTGCCAGTCGCGGGAACCACGCCGGTGGTCAGCCCCAGGGTACCAGCGCGCGATGGAGTGTTCCTCCGGGTGTCATGGGTGGTTCAGCGGGCTTCGGGGCCGATGATCCAGCGCTCGCTGGACGCCAGCGAAAAGACGTACTTCGGGTCGACGATGCCTGCGCGCGCTGGCTCCACCTGCTGTGCGAAGTACGGCGAGGCCAGTGCCTCTCTCAGCGTGTCGAGGTCGTTGAAGAAGAGCTGCTCGACGCTGTCGAAGCTCGCCTCGCCAAACACATAGGCGCCATCCCGGGTATGGCAGTGGAGGTAGCGGCGCAGCCCGGGCAGCCCGGCCACGATGGGCGCATGGGACTCCAGGCTTCGCTGGCGATACTCGCCCAGTGGCATCCCCGGCCTCCGCTTGAGCAGCACCGTGAGCTTCACCCAGGTGGGGTCACGCGTCAGCGGCGGCCCGGCGAGGATCTCATGGGCCGTCGTGTCCACGACGAGCGTCCGCCAGAAGGCGGCCCAGGTGGGTTCATCCCGCCGGGCCCCCTGGAGGAACTCCGGGGTCTGGAGCGAGGCCAACTGCTCCTCCTCGTTCTCCATCCAGATCTCCGCAATCCCTTGATGGGGCAGCGGGGGGCTCCCCCAATCCCCCTCGAACGGGAGCCGGGAGTCGATCAGGTAGCGTTTGATCTGGGGAATCCTGCTCGCGAACCGCACCGCGTGAACGTTCGCCCAGTAGTCCTGGAACTCCACGACGGTCATGCCCGGCCTGGGCGCGGCGAAGATGAACTGGTGGATCATCGCGAGTTCTCCTTTCCCTGCGGTCGAGCGCCCAGGAACGCCTCGATGTCGTGGGGAGTCACCGCGCCGACACTGTTGTCGACAAGGAATTCAAGATAGTACTTGCCCCACATGGTCTCCCAGAGGCTGAAGGACAGGTCGAAAGGCTCGCCAAGCAGACCTGCCAGGTGTTGTTCAATGCCCCAGACGGCTTCGTCGAATTCGGCTTCCGAGAAGGCGTAGCCGGACCGCCAGGCGGAGGCGAGGACCTCCGGCTTGGACAGCGTGCGGAGCCGGAGGACCTGCTCGGGCTGCTGCGCCAGGGCTTTCAAGAAGCGGAAGACTTCACTTCGGGCCATCACCTTGCTCCTGCGCTGAACCGCGCACGTTCTGCTTCGGAGAACGGCAGGTAGAGCTCGTCGATGACATATTGCAGACGAGGCTTTCCCCACATCCTGGGCCAGAGACTGCTGGAGGCGTTGACCTCCTCGTGCAGGCGCTCCGTGATGGTGTGGGCCTCCATGACCCCAATGACATTGGCCAGCTCGTCCCGGGTGAACTCAAAACCGCTGCTCCGGGCGTGCAGCAGCAGTTCGGGCAACGACTTCGGATTGAACCGCCGCAGCAGGCCCTCATCCTCGACGCAGGCCTGGAAGAACTTCAGGACACCCTGTCTCGACATCTCATCTGCCTCCTGTTCGGCTCGGCTTCAGGTTGTCAGTTCGCGAGCACCTCCCGGAGCGCCTGGTCGATGGCCTGCTTGTCCTGCTCGCTCAGGGCGAACGTCGCCAGGTGGCCAAAGACACTCTCGATCTCCCGGAACTGCGCGTGCGGGATGCGGTCCGCATCCGCTTTGCACTCCGCGGGAGGGAATATCGGGTCACCCGTGAACGCGACCACGAGCGCCTTGGCGGTGATGCGGCTCAGTGCCGCGGTCAGGTCCCCCCCCGCGCTCGGATCGGCGCTGCGGGCCTTCCGTGCCTGTGCGACGACATCGTTGGGGTCTTGCGAGCGCCAGAAGGTGGCCCAGAACCGGCTGATGAAGTCGTCGATGGAGGCGAAGCCGAGCGAACGCCATCCCTCCGCGCCCTCGCGGTAGAACCCCGGCGGCTGCACCGTCAGTGCGGTCGCGTGCGCCTGCCGGTACATTCCGGTCAGCACCGCTTGCGCATCCGTGTAGAAGCCGTTGTTCCAGTGGGGATCGGACGTGAGGGGCTCCTCGATCGCCGTGTGCAGCCAGAGCTTCGTCCACGCAGAGGGCCTGGGTCCGCCCGCGAAGGAGGCCATCCGCTTGACCATCCCCGGGAAGCGGACCGCCCACTCGTAGGTCTGCATGGCGCCCACGGACCAGCCGAGGACGAGCTGAAGCTCCTGGATGCCGAACTTCTCGGTGACGAGCCGGTGCTGGACCCTCACGTCATCCGCGATGTGGACCGCCGGGAAGGCGCCCCGATCAAAGGGGGCGGCCGTGGTGCTGGGCGAGGACGAGGGCGCGGAGCCGAATTGGCCGGGCAGGATGATGAAGTACTTGCTCGGGTCGAGCGGTCGGCCCTCGCCAATCCAGACTTCCAGGGCCTCCGGAGTGCCACCGAGGAAGTTGGGAAAGAGGATGGCGTTGTCCTTCGCCGCGCTCAAGGTGCCGTGGGTCTTGTAGGCCAGTCGGGCGTTCACGAGGGTGATGCCGGAGGACAGCGCGAAATCGCCAGGTTCGAAGAAGTCCATGGTGTGAGTCTCCTGTGGGTAGGACCGTGAAACCGTGAAGGGAGGCCATGGGGATGCCGTCGCGGCACGCCTTACGTCATGGGGTGTTTCTTCAAGAACGCGTAGAGGCCCTCACCGACGGCGAGCGGGTTCATGCTCTGCATTCCATGGGTGGCATTCATGATTCCGCAGCGCTCCGCCTGGGGAAGCCAGTTCATGAGGAAGCGCTGGGTTTCACGGAAGCCAGGCATGGCCGACTCGCTGTCGAGCCCCATGACGGCCAGCACCGGCATGGTGGGCTTGCGGCTCACGAGGCGGTCGGCTTGCGACATCCTGAATCCCCAGGACGAGATGGCGGGGAAGTCGACCGTGAACGTCGTATCGACACATGCCTCGACGCGCTTCCACACGTCGAGGGGGCCGGTCATCTCGACGGTGCTGAGGAAGGAGGGACCGCACACGTCTTCCATGTAGCGCTGCGCGGCCCCCAGCTTGTCGCCCGCCTGGTACAGCTCCATGGCTCGGGTGAAGGCCTTGATGTTGGCCTGCACGCCGTCCGGTGCCTCGCGAGGCAGGTACGGCTCCAGGAGCATCGCGGAGTGCGCTCGCTTGGGATGGGAGAGCAGGAACTGGAACGCGATGACGCCACCGAAGGAGAAGCCCAGCACATGGGCCTTCTGGATTCCCAGATGGTCCAGGAGCTGCCGGGCGTGTTCCGCGCCCTCTTCGATGCTCAGGCTGCTCTTCTCCAGCGTGCTGCCGTTGTAGCCAGCCCGGTAGTAGCTGATGAACTGATACTCCTCGAGCAGCTGGGAATGGAACCGCAGCGGAGTGATGAGACTGTCGGCGATGCTGGTGCCGTGGATGCAGAGGACGGGCTCACCGCTTCCCAGCACCGCATACCGCAGCTCGGCGTCGCTGACCTTCACGCGCTGGTCGTGGTCGATGTTCCATTCCCTGCCGAGATACAGTGCATTCGTGTTCATGGTGTCCTCGTCTCCTCGCGCGTGGATGGATGTCAGTGGGACAGGTCCTGCTTGATGAAGTCCGCCGCCCGCTCGCCAATCATCACGACCGTCGTATGGGGATTGGCCGAGGGAATGGCAGGCATGATGGAGGCATCCGCCACGCGGAGCCCTTCGACGCCCCGCACCCGGAGCCGCGCGTCCACCACGGCCAGGTTGTCGATGCCCATCTTGCAGGAGCCGGTGAAGTGGTAATACGAGCCGGCATTGCGGACGACCCAGTCCTCCAGCTCCTTGCGTGTCTTGACGTCGGGGCCCGGGGAGATCTCCGTCAGGCCCCAGGTGTCGGAGAACGCGCTCGTGCGGTAGATGTCCCGTGCGAGCTGCACCATGGTGGTCGTTCGCTCGAGGTCCGTTCGCTCGGCGAAATAGTTCGCGTGGATCCGCGGGGCGTCGGCGGGGTTGGCGCTCGCGAGCCGCACCCAGCCGCGCGACAGCGGGCGAACGAGCCCCGGCAGGCTGAGGATGACCCGGGGATCGACCAACTGCTGCACCGGCGCGATGGGCTGGCCGGTCTGGACGCGCCTGACGACGTTGGCGAAGAACTGGTCGCCAAAGGGGGCGCGGTGCACGAGGCAGATCTCCATGTCGGGGACGGGCAGGCCTGGCTCCGAGCCCCAGAACAGCGCCACCTCCGTCACGTTGCCCCGCGGGTCCGGGCCCGGCTTCGACATCAGGCCAATGGGGCCGATGATGAGCGGGTGGTCATGGAAGTTCGCGCCCACGCCCGGCAGCGCCACGCGCACGGGGATGTCCAGCGCCTCCAGGTGCTCCGGGTCGCCAATGCCAGAGAGCATCAGCAGCTTGGGCGACTGGATGGCCCCCGCGCTGACGATGACCTCGCGGAGGGCCCGGACGGACTTCCTCTCACCGTCCTGCACATACTCGACGCCGACACACCGCGGGCCCTCGAAGAGCAGCCGGGTCGCCAGGGCGTGACTCTCCACGGAGACATTCGGGCGCTCGCGAGCCGGTTCAAGATACGCCACGCGGACGCCGCAGCGCTTGCCGTCCTTGATGTCGACATGATGCCAGCCGACGCCAAAGTCAGACGCGTTGAAGTCTTCGACGTGGGGATGGCCGAGTTCGACACATGCATCGATGAACGTCTGGGAGACGGGGTTGCCTGTCTCCTTCGCATTCATCACATGGATGGGGCCGCTCCTGCCCGCCGTGGGGTTGGTGTCGTCCTGTTGGTTCTCAAGCTTCTGGAAGTAGGGGAGGACGTCCTTGAAGGACCACCCGGCACAGCCGCCGTAGGCCCAGGCGTCGTAGTCAGCGGCCCGGCCGCGGGTATGAATCATGTGGTAGATGTTGGAGGTGCCGCCCAGGCCCTGGCCTGATGCCGAGTACACCCGGGTGCCATTGAGCGCGGGCTGCGGCTCGCTCATGTACGCCCAGTCCAGGTCGGTCAGCAGCACTTCGTTCCAGCGGGACGGGCTCTCCACCGCGTCGTTCATCCGTGCGTGCCCCGCCTCCAGCACCAGGACGGACACGTCTGGCATTTCGCTGAGCCGGTGGGCGATCACCGAACCCGCCGTCCCGCTGCCTACAATGATGAAATCGAACGTCGCAGTCATGTGTGGTTGTCTCCCCGGGGTGCGCCTGGGCACTAATAGAGTTCGCGAGTGCGCCGGTGTGACGCGCAGAGCAATTCCGCTGCCTTTTCCGCGATCATGATCGTGGCGGCGTTGGTGTTGCCGCAGGTGATCCTCGGCATGATGGACGCGTCGGCGACGCGCAGACCTTCCACGCCATGGACCTGGAGACGGGGGTTCACGACGGCCTCCCGGTCCTTGCCCATCTTGCAGGTGCCGGCAGGGTGCCACACCGTGGACGCCGAGTTGCGCACGTAGGTGATCAGCTCGTCGCGGCGGGTGACGTTGTCGCCCGGGGCCAGCTCGCGGCCCCGGAAGGCGGCGAGCGCCCGGGTGTTCGCCAGCGCTCGCGCGAGCCCGAGGCCTCGAACGAGCACGTCGACGTCTGCTTCGCATTCGAGATAGCGAGGGTCTACGACAGCAAGGTCCCGGGGGTCCTTGGAGCGCAGGGTGACGGTGCCTCGGCTGTGGGGCTGGACGAGAATCGGAGCAAACGTAAAGCCGGGGCCCGCGGTCCGGTATGGCTCATCGACATACTGGACCGGGCCGAAGAAGAACTGGAGCTCGGGGGAGGCCGCGCTCAATGCCTCGTGTGCATGGGTGAAGAGCCCTGCTTCGGCGAGCAGCTGCGGGAACGGCAGCTCTTGCAGGCTCTGATAGCCGACGCCGAACAGCAGGTGGTCTTGCAGGTTCCTCCCTACACCCGGCAGGTCCACGAGGGGCGCGATTCCGTGGCGCATCAACTCATCCGCTGGACCCAGGCCGGACAGCATCAGCAGCTTCGGCGAGGCAAAGGCACCACAGGCGAGTACGACCTCCGCTTCAGCCCGGGCCTGCTGGACGACGCCGCCCTGCACGTACTCAATCCCCGTCGCCCTCGTGCCGTCGAACAGGATGCGTGTGGCCTGGGCGCGGGTCGCGACGGTGAGGTTCGGGTGCTTCAGCACCGGCTGGAGGAACGCGACGGCGGTGCTGCAACGGCGGTTGTCCCGGGTGCGTGTGGATTGGTAGAGGAAGGCACCGTCCTCCTGCTGCCCGGCGTTGCAATCCCAGTCGTCACCCGCGTACCCCAGCTCCATCGCGGCTTGCACGAAGGCCACCGAAACCGGGGAGGGCTGCTCATAGCGAATGACCTTGAGGGGCCCGCCAGCGCCGCGGTAGGTGGAGGCGCCACCCTCGAAGTCCTCTGACTTCTTGAAGCGGGGAAGGACGTCCTGGTAGCTCCAGCCTTCGTTGCCAAGCTGATTCCAGTGGTCGAAGTCGCGGCGATTGCCACGGATGTACATCATGGCATTGATGGAGGTGCCGCCTCCGAGCACCTTGCCCTGGGCAATGGGAATCGAGCGGCCATTCAGGTGGGGCTGCGCGACCGTCGTGTATCCCCAGTTGGCGTCATCAGGGCCCCACAGGGACGTCATGGAGGGCAGGTCGGTGTTGTGAATCACCTCGCGGTCATCCGGGCCACCTGCCTCCAGCAGCAGGACGCGGCAGTGGGCCTGTTCCACCAGGCGTCTGGCGATCACACAGCCTGCGGCCCCGGCGCCGACGATGATGTAGTCAAAGGCTTTCGCGGAAGTCATTGATACATGGAGCCGCGAGCAGCCACCTGTGACGCGAAGCGCCCCTGCGGGCAGCGCGGGGGAGCCGCCTCAAGACCGCGGTGCCAACACCCACCGAACGGCCCCGAGTGCCGCCGCGTCCGTCGTCGCCACCTCGCGAGATGAAGCACACAGGGGCTGCTCGCGCCCGCCGCACAGCAACCGTGCGTCCGTGGCCTCGGCCCGGGCCCACTGCGGAAGCGAAGCGACCAGCCCCTCCACGCCCCAGGGAGACGCGCGCGAAGCCCCGTCCTCTCGCAGCGAATTGCCCCAGGGGAACAGCCGTCCATCCGGCCCGCGCGCGGCCATCTCCCACGCATCCCGTTTGGGCAGACTCAGCTCCACGCCCTCAATCCGGGACAGCGCCGCGCACACCTGCTCCGCCTGCGCCCACGTGCACGGTGCGGCCTGCTCCGCGTCCGGGCTCGCCGCTCCCACCGGCCCCTGAGACGCCGCCAGCGCCCACGCCAACGCGGACCGGCTCAACGGCACCCGCGCGACGAAGAACCCCGGAGACCGCACGCGTCGCAACGTGGCACCCGTGCCCAGCCAGTGCTCCACCGCCGGCACCCAGCGCGCCTCCAGTCCGGAGCGCCGCAGCCGGTACGTGCCCTCCTGCGCCACCAGCGCCTCGGGCACGGTCAATGGAGGAGGACCCAGGTCCACCGGCGTCGTGAGCGCATGCAGCAGCAGGGTAGGGTCGTCCCGTACGTCCGCAGGCCCCGACAGCGCTCGCAGCAGTGGCGCCATCCGCTCGCGCTTCGCAGAACCCTCCGGAGGCAGCGGCCGGCCCGCGAGCACGTTGGCCACCAGCTCCCGCAGGCCCGCATAGAACAAACGGTCCCGAGGATCCGCGCCCTCCCGCGTGGACGTGGGCATCTTCGCCTCGCGCAGCGCTGGCAGCACCGCGCGGGCCTGGAGTCGCGCCGCCGCCACCACCGCCGTCACCCGCACCTCCGCGTCCGCATCCACCAGCGCCGAGCGCAGCACCTCGTCGATGTGCTCATTGGACGCGTCGTAGTCGTGGATGAGCCAGCGCAGCACCTGCCGCCGCTGCTCCTCCCCCGGCAGGTGCGCGAACAGCACCGAGCGATCCGGATGCGCCTGCTTCTCCGCCTCCAACCGCTGGAACGTCTCCGCCACCCCCGGCGGAACCAACACCGCATGCACGCGCTCGGCGGTCCGCGAAACACTGTCGTCCGGGTGGAAGCGCAGCGCCGCCACCCGCTCCAGCGACGAGCGCTCCCGCAGCTCCCCGGTCGCAAGCAATCCCAGGAGCACGTCCTTCGTCTCCGAGGACGCCAGCAGCGTCGCGAGCGCCGGGGCCTCCAGCACCGGCACGGCCTTGCGCACGGCGTTCCACGCCCCCAGCGCGTCCCGCCCGTGGAACTGGAGCACCCGCAGCTTCAGCACCGGGTTGAACGAGTACTGCAGCTCCGTGTCCGTCACGCGGTGCACGTACACCGCCAGCTCCGGTTCACCGGGGATGAGCGGGGGTGTCTGGCTTTCGGACTGGAGGAACCAGCCCAGCGCCTCCAGCACGCGGTCCAGCACCTCGAAGGCGACGTCCGGCCGGGCGACGAGCGTGGGCGCGTGCATCAGGCGGGCTTCACCAGCGGGTGCAGCGCCTCACCGACCCGCGCCACGGGCAGCTGTTCGATGCGTGTGTAGAAGGCGCGCGCGGCCCAGAGCAGGTCACTCCACGTGACCTGCCCCGCGGACTTGTTCTTGGGAAAGCCCTCCACGAAGGAGCGCCACGCCGGCCGCACCTCGTCCGCGGGAGCCTGCTCCTTCATCGCTGTCGCCAGGTAGCGGATGAAACCCTGGACGTTGAAGCCGAACTGCTCCCCGGGCGTGAAGCTCCCGGCGGGCAGCTTGCCCCCGCCCACGAGCGTCGCCGCCAGCTCCGGCGCTCCCAGGCAGAGCGCCACGAGGCCGCAGCGGTAGTGCAGCCGGTCATCCTGCTTCCGTGGCAGCTTCGCGATGGCTTCGAGCCACGCCTTCGCGGGCGATGCCTCCACCATTCCCTGCACGGCGCCGCATTCCTCCGCCGCGTTCACGAAGGAGAGGACCTGGAGGGCGAAGTGGGCGGGGTCCCGCTTCTGGAAGGCCCTGCCTGCCTGCGCCAGCGCCGGCTCGCAGAAGGGCACCAGCGGCTCGGCCGCGGCGCGGGCCTCCTGCGCTCCCTTCAAGGCGACGAGCCCGCCCAGCGTGTCGGCGAGCGACATCAGGTGGGTCGCCGGGTCGTTGGGCTTCGCCAGCGCCAGGCGCGTGAACCGCTTCATGATCTCCTGCAGGTGGGTGACCTCTCCCCATTCAGGGGAGAAGAGGTCCTGCCACGTCCCCGGAGCACTGTTCGATGAACCGGCCATGCTTCCTCCACCTTCCGCTCACCGGGGCTGGCGTTGCTTGAAGCGGGCCATGTGATGGTTCCACAGGGCGCGGTGCGCATCTTTGACGGGCCTGGCGGCACGCTGCAATCGCTCCAGGAGGCCACCGTCCCGTGCCGCCTCCCGCAGCTTCGCGACGAAGCGCGTCTCCGTCTTCAGGCCCGCGTCCTTGTCGCGCTGGAGGCGCGCCAGGTTGCCTTCCTCCCAGGCCGCGAGGTCCAACGCGCGCGCCAGCGACAGCAGCGTGTCCACCTCCGCCTCGGTCCGGGTGAAGCGCTCCAGGAACTCCTCCACCGTCCCGTAGTCCTTCTTCTCCTGCGGTGCCCCGGCCTCGGTGAGCAGCAGGCTCTTGGCCACGCCCACGTCCAGCTTCGGGATGCTCCGCACCGGCGCGTCACAGAAGGGACAGGCGGACGGCTCCTGGAGGACGGTCCTTCGCCCCGCCTCCATGTCCACGCGGTTGTGGACGGTGAAGGTGGAGCCGCACACGTAGCAGGTGAGGGAGACGGAAGGAGCGACGCGCATGTCGGGACCTCATCATGGAGGGGGCCAGCGGGCAGGCAAGAGATCGATGAGGCGTCGGCCGAAGCTCTCCGCATCCGCCTCGATGGGCTGTCTGAAATAACGCGGGTCCCCGGGGCCGTAGTAGTGGCCCCCGGAGCCGGGCAGGTTGCCCTGCCACCGGCTCGCGAACGGATGGGCCTGTCGCCCCAGGGAGTGCTGGTACGCCTGATAGGCCTGGTAGTAGTGGCGCGCCTCGTGGACGGCCGTGCCCACCGCGTCGCCCACCTCCAGGTTCTGGTTGATGACGAGGGTGCCCCGCTTGAGCAGGGGCACCAGCCGGCCCTGGGGCGTCTGCCCGAAGTTCCACTCCATCCAACCGAAGTCTCCCGGGACCAGGTTCTGGAAGTCGACCCTCGGGCGGCGTGACTTCGGGACTCCCATCGCATCCATGGTCGCGCCCACCACCTTCGTGATGGCGCGACCGCGGTCCCGCAGCGACAGCGTCCCGAACGTCGCGGGATCCAGCTCCGGGATGTCCTCCAGCGCCGCGCGGAGGTCGCGCAGCTGGGCCAGCTCGAAGCGCTTGAAGCGGCGGCTCGACCAGCTCCTCGACAGGCTGATGTCGAAGTCCCCCCAGCCCAGCACCGAGCCCCCCGGTCCCGGCTTGCGGACGCGCTGCGCGGTCAGGAACTTTTCGTGGACCCGGGCAAGCTCCCCTGGCTTCACGTTCGGGTCCAGGCTGTGGATCAGCGCCGGCAGCCGGCCCGTGTCGATGTTGTACTTCGCCAGCAGGCCCTTCGTGCGCTTCGTGCCCGCAAGGGCTTTCTCGACCGCCGCCAGCGCCTTCATCGACTCGTTGATGCCGCCCTTGTGCAGCCCGGCCTTGAAGCTGTCCAGCAGGGCATCCATCTCCAGCCGGCCGGGTGCGCCCTGCGGAATGGCGTTGCTGACCAGGGACAGCTTCCGCCATGCGTCCGCGATGCGCTCGATGCGCGGGATGAGCTCCCGGCCGGGTGCCGGAAACGGGGTCACGGGCCCCAGCCGCACCTCGATGGAGATCTCCCAATCGTCGATGGCCTTGGCCAGGGCCTCCAGGTGATCCGGCCCCAGGCCGTGTGCCTTCGCCCAGTCGAAGTCGGCCAGCTTGCCGCGCAGCTCCAGCAGGTTCTTGCGGAGGTTCTTTCCCACCGCCGTGAACTTGTCGAGCCTCGGGGGATGCTCGCCGCCCTTCACCTCCACCAGGTGAAGCTTCGCGCGCGTCGGCGTGTCGGCGTGGTCGAACTCGACGAGGATCTCGTCAATGCCGCTGCCCTGTTCCTCGCCCATGGGCTTGAAGTCCAGCCGCCGGAACTTCTCCTTCGGGCCCAGCTGGGCGCCCAGCAGCGCCTCCGTCATCTTCTTGGAGGCCTTCTTCTCCAGCTCTTCCGCCACCCCGTAGGTGATCTTGCCGCGCACCTCCCAGCGCTGGCCGGCGCGCTTGTTCATGATGAGCTGGAGGTGCTCCTTGGCGCCATTGGCGTGCGTCACCTCCACCAGCTTGTAGTAGCGGTGCTCCCCGGTGCGGTGCTTGACCTCCATCCACGCGGGGCCGATCTGCGCCAGGGTCTCGCCGGGAGCCAGCTCCCACGTGAGGCGCTTGAGCTGTTCCTGCGTGAAGACGGTGCGCTCCGCTGTCGCGATGAACGGGTCGCCGGCCACCGGCGGCGTCTTGGAGAACGGGCCCACGTCCGGATGGGCGGCGTGCTGGGTCGTGTTGGGCCAGACATCCACGGGCCGGCCCGACTCCCGCACGACGGGCGGCGTGTCCGTGACGACCAGGGCCGCCACCGTCTTCTTGCCTCCCTTCTTCGCTCCGGCTTTCTGCCCCCTCTTGGTGAACAGCCGCGGCGGCTCGCGCAGGTACTGGGGCTTCTCGCGCACGCCCTGGCCGAACTCGGCGAGCTGCACCGGGGTGAAGGCGTCCACCTCGCCCAGCCGCTTGCGCAGGTTCGCAAGCGTGCGCTCACCCTGTTCAATGCGCCGCGCCGCCTCGCCCGGGTCCAGGGACACGCCGCGCTTCGCCTCCAGCGAGGCGAGCAGCGACTGCTGCGCGTCGATCTCCAGGAGCAGCTTCTTGCGGTACAGCTCGAACTGCTTCTCGACGGGCAGCTTGTCCCAGTGCCGCAGCGCCGTTTCGTCCAGCGCGCGCACCAGGTCGCGCGTCGCCTTGTCGTGACGCTGGAGCAGGTGCAGGCCCTCTTCGCCCAGGTCCGCCAGGTCCGCGCCGGCCTTGATGACGATGGTCGGTTTTCCCCGGCGGAACATCGTGACGGCCTGCCCGGACTCGCTGCCGGTGAGCGCGCGGAAGTCCGCCTCGGAGACCAGCTCGATGGGCGTGTTCACGAACGCCCGGCGCTGCGCGGGTGGAACGTGCGTCAGCAGCTCCTTGCGCATCTCGCGCTGGAGCTGCTTCGTGTCGAAGTCGCCCGACATCTGCTTGAGCAGGCTGTTGTCGAACTCGCGCAGGAAGTCCTTCATGCCTCCGGCCGGGTTCTCCACCTTCCACTTCCGGTACAGCGTCAGGCGCTCCGCGGGCGTGCCCCGGAAGGCGAGCAGGTCGCTGGTGCGCGGCGGCGGCATCCGGGGCTTGGAGATGCCGCCCAGCGCGCCCAGGCCTCCCGCGAGGATTGCGCCCGGGGCCGCCTGCATCGCGGTGCCCGCGAGCACGTTGAGCAGCGCGTTGCCGCCCTGGTAGTTCTGGTCGTTGAGGACGTTGCCCAGGAACGCGGAGGGCACCGACTGCACCAGCCCCTCGGCCCCCTGGGCGAGGCCGTGCGCCGTCATGCGCGCGAGCGTGCCGCCTTCCCCCGCCAGGCGCGCGAGGAACCCCATCCGCAGCAGCTTGGAGCCCATGCCCGCTGTCGCCAGGGAGGTGAGGGCGTCCACGGCGCCCACGCCCGCGTCGGTGGCGGCCTCCTCCCAGCCGTAGGCGGCCCCCTTGAGCGACGCCTTGGCGATCATCGTCACCGCGGCGATGGCCACCGCCGTGCCCACGAGCACCGTGGAGCTGGCCATGAACGCACCGAACGCCGCCCAGAACCCCACGCCCACGGGCGGGGCGAAGATGCTCAGCACCACGCCGATGACGACCGCGATGGCCATCACCGCCGCGCTGGCGAGCGTGACGATGAAGTCGGTGACGGTGTCCACCTGCTCGCGGTGCATCTGCACCGCGTCGTCGGCCAGCGTCGCCTGGTGCTCCACCCGGTCGGCCTTCTTCTCCCAGCCCTCCTGCCACGCGCGCAGCGTGTCGGCGCTGTAGTCCTTGTCCCCCGGCTTCGGCCGCCGCGCCTCGTGCAGCTCCAGCGACCGCACCTCCTCTTCGAGCGCGGCCGTCTGGGCCTGGAGGATGGCGCGCGCCGAACGGGAGAACATGTTCGACGACCGCTCCTCGAAGCCCTCCCGGCGCCGTGCCCGCGCCAGCTTCTCCTGGGGCGTGACGGCCTCGCCGTAGTCCACGACGTCCAGGATGTCGAAGGCCTCGCGCCCGCTCAGCTCCTCCTCGATGCGAGAGCGGAAGCGCTCGAACGGGGTGCGCGTGTCCCAGGGGGAGGGCGGGTTGTTCTTCGCCCACTCCTCGGCGATGGCGTTGATCTCCGCGCGGCTCTTGCCCTCGAGCACCTCCTTGAGGGTGCCCTCATCGGTGCCCACGCCCTGGACCGCGTACTGCACGAGCTCCGCGTCCGTGAGGTAGCCCTTTTCGAGCAGCGCATCCACCGCGTCCCGGTCCGCGCCGGACGTGTCCCGCCGGACGACCTGTTCGAACGCCGTGATCTCGAAGCCAGGGACGGCGTACGTCGCGTCGTACTCCGCGGCCAGCGCCTTCATGTTCGTCTGGGCGTTGGCCTGGGCGTGGGCCTTCGCCGCGCGGTCCACTTCCTTGCGCTCCTGCGTGAGGCGCGCGCGGACCTTCTCCGGGCTCCACTTCTCCAGGAACTCCAGCTCGCTGATGAGCCCCTTCTTGCGGTCCGCGTCCGTGAGCGGGCCCGCGGAAGCCGGCTTCACCTTCGCCTCGTCCAGCTCCCGTTCAATCTCCAGCCGCTCCTGGATGTCCAGGTAGCCGTCGCGCCGCTCGTCGGCGATCTGCCGGCGGCCCTCCGCCGACATCGCGTCGCGGATGATCTTGTCGTCCGCGTAGAAGAAGCTGGTGTGCTCGATCTGGATGCGCGCCGCGTCGACCTGGAGGCCCTTGTCGTCGCGCAGGCCTTCAATGAGCTTGAGCTCCTCGCCGCCCAGCTCGTCGTGGTACGCGGCGCTGAGCGCGCTCTCGCCCGCGGCGCGGTCCGTCCAATCCTTGCCGTACTGCCGCTCGTAGGACGCGTCGATGGCCTGGTTGCGCTTGAGCAGCTCCTCGCGGAACGTCTTGGAGTCCCAGCCGTACTGCTGCGCGTCGGCCTCCGTCTCCTTGCGGACGCGGTCGTAGACGGACTCGATGCCCTTGCGGTCCGTGCCCAGGCCGAAGAACCACGAGCCGCGCATGGCGCGGTCCAGCTCGATGGCGCGCGCGTCCTCGGTGCGGCCCTCGACGAGGGCGTGCATCTCGTCGACGTCGTGCGTCTTGAGGGCGCCGCTGCGCAGCTCGTCGTCCATCTTCGTGACGAGGTCGCGGCCGTACTTCTCCTTGTAGGCCTTCTTGATGGCTTCGATCTGCTCGGGCGTCTTGCTGCGCAGCAGGGTGAGGATGGCGTTCTCGTCCGTGCCCAGGCCGGTGCCCAGGAACGTGCCCTCCATGGCGTCGTCCAGCTCCACGGCGGCGGCCTTGGCGGCGTTGCCGGAGAGCAGGGCCTCGGCCTTGTCCCAGTCGTGCGTGCTCGTGCTGAAGAAGTCGTCCAGCTCGCTCTTGAGTCGCTCGCGCAGGTTCTCGCCGCCGTTGCGCGACGCATAGAGCAGCTCGACGTAGTGGCCCTGGATGGGGGTGAGGTTGGCGAGCGCGTCGAAGATCTTCTGCTCTTCGGTGCCCCAGGTGTGGTTGACGCCCTGTTCCACCTTCCCGACGATGTTGAGCGCGTCGGCGCTGAACTGGGGCCGCTGCGCATCCACCACCGTGCGGACGCGGTCCAGGTCGCTGGAGGCGACGATCTCCTTCTCCAGGGCCTCCAGGAGCGGCTTGCGCCGCTGGCCGGCGATGCGCACGGCCAGCCCTTCCGCGAGCGCCTGGACGGCGTCCTTGCCGTTCTTGCCGTAGTAGGAGAGGAGGATGGCCTTCTGCTCCTCGCCCAGGTCCTGCCGCTTCGCGAGCGCCTCGGTGTCCAGCTCCTCGCCCTGGCGCAGGCGCACCTCCGCGAGGAACAGCATGTTCTTGTCGAGCGACGTCTTGTTCTCTTCGGCGCGCGCGGCCTCCCACGCCTTGCTCTCGTCGTGGGCGGTGTCGAGCCAGTCGATGATCCAGCTGATCAGCCGGTCCCAGAAGCCGCGCTCGTAGCCGATCTGCTTCGCGTGCCAGTCGCGGATGGCCTCCTTGGCGTCCTTGCCAGCCTGGCGCAGATCTTCCTGGTAGTGCTCGACACCCGCGTCGATGTCGCGCTTCGCCTGTCCGACGACGGCGCCAATCTCCTTGCGGCGGTCGTCGAGCCACTTCTTGGTGGGGCGGTACAGCTCCGTGGCGGTCTTGAGCTTCACCGGATCCTCGCCGGCGTCCTTCTTGAGCTGCCACTCGTCCTGGAGCGCGGCCAGCTCGTAGGCGCGCATCTGGTCGCTCGCGGCCCTCACGAAGGCGTCCTTGAAGCGCTTGCCGTTCTGGTCGTAGCGGACGACCCAGTTGCCCACCTTGGTGTCCACCGCGGTGAGGAGCGCGTCGCGCTTGCGGCGGGCTTCGGTCAGGTCCACGCCGCCCTGGATGGCGGCGGCGCGGGCCTCGGCCTGGGCGTCCAGCGAGGCGCGCACGCGCGAGAGGGCATCGCCGAAGGTCTTCCCGCTCTCCACGAGGCTCGTCTTCGCCTCCTCGTGCGCCTTGCTGAGCGTCTCCGTGGTGGCCGCGTGCGAGTCCACGAGCTGCTTGCGGCGGGCCTCCACCTTCGCGTCCAGGTCCTCCTTCTTGATCTGCGCGGCGTCGGCGACGCGCTGGAGTTCGGCGGCGAAGATGGGGCGTTCCGCGGCGATGAGCGCCACGCCCCACGACGTGTCGAGCCCTCCTGGGACATAGGCCTCGCGGGCCTTCTGGACGGACGCGTCGGCGTACCGCTCCGGGGCGGCGAGCAGGCGCGCCAGCACGTCGCCAATGTCCACGCGGGCGAAGTCGGGGACGTTGATGGGCGCGGGCGCGGCCTCTTCGAGGACGGTGATGCCCTTGGCGGGCTCCTTCGGTTGGGCCTTCGCCTTCTTCTGCTTTTCGGCCGCGTCGGTGATCTTCTTCTGGAGCCGGGTCCAGTCCTTGAGCTTCTCCGGGTCGGTGGGCTTCGGACCGCCGGGCTTGTAGACGAGGTCGCCCAGGGGGCCCTTGATCAGCAGGTGCCCGCCGTCGTCCCGCATGAGCTGCGCGCCAATCTCCGGCACGTGGCCCAGCGGGCTCTTCTGGAGGTCGGGGAGCTTCGCGTTGCGGACCACCAGCTTGCGGTCGCACTTGCTGTCGACCAGGGCGGAGGCCTTCCCGGTGGGATCATCCGGGATGGCGGGCAGGTCCGCCGGTTGCTTCGCGGGGGTGATGGCGCGCTTGCCCTCGTCCTCGAGCTGCTTGAGGCGCGCGGCGCGGACCGCGTTGGGGTCCACGGCGGCCTGTTGGATCTTGAAGGTGTAGCGCGGCGCCGGAGGAAGCTGGGGCTCGGGGACCTTCTCCGTGGTGCTGGCGATGCGGCTCTTCCAGGCCGCCACGGCGTCCACGTCCGTCTGGGGACCCGGCGGCGCGGCGGGGCCGAGCACGACGGGCGTCTCCACGACGGGCGCGGGGGGCGGTG
>NZ_RAWG01000109.1 GCF_003611735.1 Corallococcus sicarius
GGGTGGGGCCTGTCGCGGCGCCGTCCAGGGGAGCGGGCGCTGGCCCTGGAGTCCTACGTATCAGGTTGGAAAGGTGCGAAGGAGGCCGGGACGTTGGGGCTGCTCGGGGAGCAGCCCTGTCAGGTGGCCCGACTAGAGTGGTCCTCCTCCAACGAGGGGCGTGCGCATCCTGGCCGCGCTGCCGAATTGGGGTAAGGACAACGCCCCGTGGACACCTTCCCGAAAGCCGAAGCCCGCGCGCGAGCGCTCCGTCAGGAGCTCGCCCACCACAACCACCGCTACTACGTGCTCGACTCGCCGGAGATCAGCGACGCGCAGTACGACACGCTGATGCGCGAGCTGCAGGGGCTGGAGGAGAAGTACCCCCAGCTCGCCACGCCGGACTCGCCCACCCAGCGCGTGGGCGGCGCGGCGGTGGAGGACTTCGGCCAGGTGGTGCACAGCGCGCAGATGCTGTCGCTCGCGAACATCTTCGACGACGAGGGGCTGACCGAGTTCGACGACCGCATCCGCAAGCTCACGGGCCTGTCGCAGGTGGGCTACGTATGCGAGCCCAAGCTGGACGGCCTGGCCATCGCGTTGCGGTACGAGGACGGCCGCTTCGTCCTGGGCGCCACCCGGGGTGACGGCACCACCGGCGAGGACGTCACGTCCAACCTGCGCACCATCAAGAGCCTGCCCCTGGAGCTGTTCCCCCAGGACGGCGTGAAGGTGCCGAAGCGGTTGGAGGTGCGGGGCGAGGTCTTCATCCGCAAGGAGGACTTCCGCAAGCTCAACGAGAAGCGCGAGGAGGCGGGCGAGTCGCTCTTCGCCAACCCGCGCAACGCCGCCGCGGGCAGCCTGCGCCAGTTGGATCCCAAGGAGACCGCCGCGCGGCCCCTCTCCGTGTACCTGTACGAGTGCGGCCCCAGCGAGGGCCTGCCCCCGTTCAAGACCCATACGGACAAGCTGGAGTACCTCAAGACGCTGGGGCTGCCCGTCAACCACTACCAGCACGCGGCCGGCGCCGACGGCATCCGCCAGCGCTACGAGGAGTCGCTCAAGGGCCGCCACGCCCTGCCCTTCGAGGTGGACGGCATGGTGGTGAAGGTGGACGACGAGGACCTGCGTCGCCGCCTGGGCCAGGTGTCCAAGAGCCCGCGCTGGGCGGTGGCCTACAAGTTCCCGCCGGAGGAGGAGTCCACGCAGGTGCAGGACATTGGCATCCAGGTGGGCCGCACGGGCGCGCTCACGCCGGTGGCGCACCTGAAGCCGGTGAAGGTGGGCGGCGTGACGGTGTCGCGCGCCACGCTGCACAACGAGGACGAGCTGCGCCGCAAGGACGTGCGCCGGGGTGACACCGTCTTCGTGCGCCGCGCGGGCGACGTGATTCCGGAGATCGTCTCCGTGGTGCTCTCCAAGCGCCCGGAGGACTCCCAGCCCTTCACCTTCCCCACGCACTGCCCGGTGTGCGGCGCGCTGGCGGCGAAGGACGAGGACGGCGCCATCATCCGCTGCACGGGCGCCTCCTGCCCCGCGCAGCTGGTGGAGAAGGTGCGCCACTTCGCCAGCCGGCTCGCGCTGGACATCGAGGGGCTGGGGGACAAGCTGGCCACGCAGCTCGTCGCCTCCGGTCAGGTGAAGACGTTCTCGGACATCTTCGCGCTCACCAAGGAGTCCCTGATGAAGCTGGAGCGCATGGGGGAGAAGAGCGCGGAGAACATCCTGGCGTCCATCGCGGCGTCCAGGCACACCACCCAGCGCCGCTTCCTGTACTCCCTGGGCATCCGCCACGTGGGCGACTCCACGGCGCGCGCGCTGGCGGAGGCCTTCCCGAACGTGAAGGCGCTCTTCACCGCGAGCCTGGAGGACATCAGCCGGGTGAAGGACGTGGGCCCGGTGATGGCGCAGGTCATCCATACCTTCTTCCAGGAGCCGCAGAACCAGGCCACCATCCAGGCCCTGCTGGACGCGGGCGTGACGCCGGCGCCGCCGGAGGTCGCCACGGGCGGCCCCTTCGTGGGCAAGACGGTGGTGCTCACCGGCACGATGGCGGGGCTGGCGCGGGAGCAGGCCAAGGAGGAAATCGAACGGCGGGGAGGCAAGGTGGCCGGAAGTGTCTCGCGCAAGACCGATTTCGTGGTGGCGGGAGACGACGCGGGCAGCAAGCTGAAGAAGGCGCAGGAACTCGGGGTAAGAATCCTGGATGAGCAGGCGTTCCTGCAGATGCTAGAAGGGACCGCCAGAGCATGAGGCCAGAGGCATGAGCACCCAGCGCCGGGCGACCCTGCGCATCCAGGGCACGGTCCAGGGAGTCTCCTTCCGGGAGAGCTCCCGCGCCGAGGCCCTGCGCCTGGACCTGCGGGGCTGGGTGCGCAACCGGAGCGACGGCTCCGTGGAGGCCACGGTGGAAGGCGAACCCGCCGCGCTGGAAGCATTCATCCGCTGGTGCCACGAGGGCCCCCGCACGGCGCGCGTCACGGACGTGGCGCGCACGGACGGCGAGCCCACGGGCGAATTCCGCACCTTCACCGTGGAGCGCACATCATGACGCCCTACGCGCTGTCCTCCCTGGCCGCCATGCTGGGCATCCGCTCCGGCACCAAGGTCTCCGTCATCAACCCCCCGCGGGGCTTCGTGCAGAAGCTCAACCCGCTGCCGGACGGGGTGGAGTTCCTCGTCACCGCCCAGACGGGGCTGGACGTCATCCTCTTCTTCACCACCGACGCCACGGAGCTGGTGCAGCGGCTGCCCGCGCTGTCGCGCGCCACCACCCTCACGGGCGGCATCTGGGTCTGCTGGCCCACGGGCGAGGGCGTGAAGACGGTCCTGTCCGAGGACTTCGTGCGCCAGGCGGCGCTCGACATCGGGCTCGTGGACAACAAGATCTGCGTCATCGACGAGGCCTGGACGGCCCTGCGGCTGGTGCGCCGTCCGCGCGGGCGGCTGGACAAGCCCGAGGGCCGCAAACAGGCCCCCGCCCAGGCCTGAGGGCTTGGAAACGGCCTGGAAACGGCCTGGACACCCTCCCACCGTCCTGGCGGCGGGGGGTGGCGCCATCTGCCCGACAGTGGATGAACGGGCGCTTCTTGCCTTTACACACCTGGAGGGGCGTGAAAAACTCTCCGTGTTTCTGGGCAGTTGTGTGACGCCCCGCGTTGGCGGGACATCAGGCCCAGGCATGAATTTCGACGGGTTGCGCTTCCGGTTTCCTCCGGACGTCCCTGCTGCTCCGGGGCCCCCAGACGCCCCCCCAAGGTGGCCCACGAACGGGCACCGACCGGGTGTGGAAGAGGGGGCGGACGGCACGGGCGTGGTGGAGGCCTCGAGCGCTTGAAGAGAAGCAGCCCCGCCCGGCACGGTGCCGGTCGCAATGCGGGGCGACATGAACTCGGAGGAGCAGGCGGTGATGTCCTCGGCCCTCACCCAGGCGATGCGTACTCCCTCCGGGTCTTCCGGAAGGCGTCCACACGCCGGTGGGCCGCAAGCCGCCTCTCCCCTCGCAGCGTGCTCGGAGGTGTGGCTTCTGGCCGCCCCCCGTCCGGTGAGGACCTCCCTACCGCGCGCGCTTCCAGGATTCATCCATGAGCAGTGTGCTCGTCATCAATGCCGCGGGTCGGGAGACCCGGGTGGCGCTCGTCGAGGGCGGCCATATCGCGGAGTTCTACCTCGAGCGTAAGAAGGACAAGGGCGTCGTCGGAAACATCTACAAGGGCCGTGTCGTCCGGGTGCTCCCGGGCATGCAGGCGGCTTTTGTCGACATCGGGTTGGAGAAGGCCGCCTTCCTGTATGTCAGCGACGTCGTCTACGACCCCGACTTCGCACGCGCCCAGTTCGAGCTGACCGAGGGCGAGCACGAGGACGCCCCGGAGGTCCCCACCGAATCCGAGGCGGACACCCTCGAGGCCGCCGCGGCCACGGTCCCGAACGCGCCCGCCCTCCCCGCGGGTCCGGAGGTCGCCGCGGTCGGCGTGGAGCCGGTGCTGGCGCACGACACCGCGCTGGCGCTGGACGTCCAGGCCCAGGGCAACCAGGAGCCGGCGCTGGAGCCCCCCGCGGCTCCGGCCGTGAGCGAGCCCGTCTCCGAGCAGGAGCAGGAGCAGGAGCAGGTCCCTGCGCCGGTGGAGGCCGAGGCTTCCCAGGGCGTGGCCGTCGTCGAGGAGTCGCAGCTCTCCGTGTCCACCGCCGCCGTGGCGGTGCCGCTGTCGGACGTGGGGCAGCCCGTGGACGCGGTCCCCGTGATGGCGGTGCAGGAGACGCACGCGGAGACCGTCACCGTCGCCACGCTCGCCGAGGGCAGCGGGACGCAGGGCGACGCGGGCCTCACCGGGGCCTCGGAGCCGCCGCCGCACGCGGCCGTCCTGGGCGACCTCATCCCTCCCCCCGCCACCGAGCCCGCCCGTCCGGGTGAGGTCTCCGGCGAGCGCCGCACGCCGCGCGAGGCCCGGGAGGCCCGCGAGCCGCGCGCCCGGGATGGCCGCGAGAAGGAGAAGGAGAAGGACAAGCGCCGCCAGGAGGGCCCTCCCCGCCGCGAGAAGCGCGACGACGACAAGGAGAAGCCCAAGCAGCGCAAGACGGACAAGATTGAAGACCTGCTGAAGGTCGGCCAGGAGGTGGTGGTCCAGATCTCCAAGGACCCCATCGGCACCAAGGGTGCGCGGCTCACCTCGCACATCTCCATCCCGGGCCGTCACCTGGTGTTCATGCCCACGGTGGACCACGTGGGCATCAGCCGCCGCATCTCCAACGAGAAGGAGCGCCGGCGGCTGCGTGACATCGTGGACCGGCTGCGGCCGCCCGGCACGGGCTTCATCGTGCGCACGGTGGCGGAGAACGTTCCCCAGGAGAAGCTGGAGAGCGACATCCGGTTCCTCATCGAGGTGTGGAACCAGGTGGTGCGCCGCAACGAGAAGCGCGGCGGACCGGGCCTCCTGCACCCCGACCTGGACCTCATCCTGCGCGCCACGCGCGACCTGTTCGCCCACGACGTGGAGAAGCTCGTCGTCGACGACGCGGAGGAGTACGAGCGCATCCAGGGCTTCGTCACCGCGCAGGACCCGGCGCTGCGCGACCGCGTGGTGCTGCACGAGACGGACGAGCCCGTCTTCGACGCGTACGGCATCGAGCAGGAGCTGCAGCGCGCCACCCAGCGCAAGGTGTGGCTGAAGAGCGGCGGCTACCTCATCATCGACCAGGCCGAGGCGCTCACCGCCATCGACGTCAACTCGGGCCGCTACGTCGGCAAGAAGAGCCTCGAGGAGACCATCACCAAGATCAACGTCGAGGCGGCCAAGGAGATCGTCTACCAGCTCCGGCTGCGCAACATCGGCGGCATCATCATCTGCGACTTCATCGACATGGAGAAGGCGCAGAACCGCGACAAGGTCTTCAAGTCGCTGCAGGAAGCGCTGGGCCGCGACAAGGCCAAGACGAACGTGCTGCGCATCTCCGAGCTGGGCCTGGTGGAGATGACGCGCAAGCGCGTGCGCGAGTCCATTGGCCGCGTGCTGCACGAGGACTGCCCGTACTGCGACGGCAAGGGCTTCGTGAAGACGGCCACCACGGTGGCGTACGAGATCTTCCGGGAGATCCGCCGCGAGGCGCCGGGCTACAAGGACTCCACGCTCGTCATCAACTGCAACGCGGAGGTCGCGCGGCTCCTGCAGGGCGAGGAGCGCAACGAGCTGCGGCACCTGATGGACCGCTACAACAAGTCCATCCAGGTCAAGGCGCAGCAGAACTACCACCGCGAGCAGTACGACATCTACGGCCGGTCGGCCACGGGCCCCGAGCACAAGGTGGCCTCGTCGCCGGGCTCCGGTGACGGCGAGCTCGCCATGCAGCAGCGCCGCCCGGAGAACGCCTACGGGCGCCAGGACCAGGGCCGGCGAGGCCGCGACCGTGACCGCGGTGGTGGTGGCGGCGGTGGCGGTGGCGGCGGTGAGGCCCGCGGCAGCGGCGAGCGCGGTGGCGCCGAGCGCGGTGGCGAGCGCGGCGGGGGCGACCGGCGTGAAGGCCGTGGAGGTGAAGGCCGTGGCGGTGAGCGCTCCGAGCGGGGTGAACGGGGCGGTTCGCAGCAGGGAGGCTCCGGGCAGAACGGCGGAGGCTCGGGTGGCCCGCCTCCCCAGTCGTCCGGCGGAGGCTCCTCGGAGTCGTCCGGCGGGGGCAGCGAAGGCTGAGCCGGTGAGCGACACCGCCTCATGAAGGCGGTCCGCGTGTGACAGCGAAGGCCCGGTGGGATGCATCCCGCCGGGCCTTCTCTTTTGTCTTCCGCGGCAGCCCGCTCTCCTGTCCAGCGACCGACCAGGCGGACATGCCCCGCGTGCACGGTGATGGAGACCCCATCCCGGGGCAGGTGGGCTGGTCCCCCGGGCCGGAGTTTGGCTACGGTGGTGTTTCCACACCGGGGGGTGTCGTCAGTGCCCGTCGGTCCAGGTGAAGCCTTCGGGATGACCCGCCCCCTTCCACGCCTCCGCACGCCGTTGGACCCTGATGGCCTGCGCTCGCCTGGACGGGAACGCGCCTGGAGGAGTCCGTGCACGTGAAGCAGGGCCTTTCGTGGCGCCTGCGGCAGTCCGTGGCCCGGGGACGGGCCTGGACGCGTTCGACGGTGGCCCGGCTGTGGGCTCCGGTGGGCGCCACATCGGGCGGCCGGTTCGCGGCGGACATCCTCTTCGCGGCGCGCACGGTGGCACGCGGCTTCATGGGCGAGAACCTGCGCCTTCGCGCCGCGGCGCTCACGTACATCAGCATGTTCTCGCTGGTGCCCCTGCTGACGGTGGGGCTCGTGCTGCTGCGCACGCTCCACCAGGAGCAGTTCCAGAAGAAGCTGCGCTACGTCATCGCGGAGGTCCTGGCGCCGGGAGTCAGCGAGGAGTCCGCCGCCCTGCTCGACAGGTTCCTGCACCCGGGCAACTCCATCGCCGTGGGCAGCGTGGGCTTCCTCGCGGTGCTGCTGTCGGCGGGCTCGCTCCTGCGCCACATTGACGGCGCGGTGAATGAGCTGTGGGGCATCCGGCGCCAGCGCCCGTGGCTGACGCGCCTGTCCATCTACGCGGGCCTGCTGCTGCTGGGCCCCCTCTTCCTGGCCATCTCCTTCTCGGGCACCGGCCGGGTCCGCGTGTTCCTGCAGACCTACGCGCCATCCGCGCCGCTGTTCATCGCGCTGGGCACCATGCTCATCGCCATTGGCAGCCTGACGCTGGTGTACCTGTGGACGCCGTACGCCCACGTGCGCGTGCGCTCGGCGCTGGCGGGCGGGCTGGTGGCGGGCATGGGGTGGATGCTGGCGAAGCAGGTGTACGCCGAGTTCGCGGTGCGCAGCTTCCTCTACAACCCGCTGTACGCGTCACTGGGCGCCCTGCCCCTGTTCCTCGCGTGGGTGTACGTGAGCTGGTTGATCATGCTGTTCGGCGCCCGGCTGTCCTACGCGGTGGAGCACGTCTCCTTCCGCCACTCGCTCTTCGCCTTTGGCAGCCACCCGCGAGCGCACGAGCTGGTGGCCGCGCGAGTCGCGCAGGACGTCACCCTGTGCTGGGTGGATGGGCTTACGCCGCCGCTGCCGCGGGAGCTGGCCACGCGGCTGCGCGTGCCGGAGTCGCTCGTGCACGAGGTCGTGGACCGGCTGGTGGAGGGACGTCTGCTGGAGCGGGCGCGCCGGGGAGGCCTGCGCCCGACCCGGGACCCGTCCGAGCTCACGCTCGCGGACAGCACGCTCGCGGTGCACGGGGTGATGATCTCCGGAGGCCCTGAAACGTGGACGGGCCCGAAGGCCCCGGGCTTCGAACAGTTCGAACCGCTGTTCCAGGCGGCCGACTGTGCCGGGGTCGACCTGCTGCGCCGCACCCGTTGGATCGACCTCGTGACGCCGCTGCGTCCGGGGCTGCTGGCTCCGCCCGCCCCGGAAGCACCCAAGGCAGCGGCCGGTAGCGGAAATCCGTAACGTTTTTAGAGGGTTGGGAGCCTACCCGGCTTGCAAGGAGGAGGTGTTCTGTTATGTATTCGGGACTCGACCACGGGCCAGAGAGCCCTGTCACCAAGGGGTCACGGGGTTTGCGGGAGCGTCCGATGCTCAAGTCCGATCTGATCAACATCCTCGTTGCCAAACGAGGCGTGACCCAGAAGCAGGCTGAAGCAACCGTCGAGACGATCTTCGAGTCGATGAAGGACGCGCTCTGCCGCGGCGAGAACATCGAGATTCGCGGGCTCGGCGCCTTCCACGTGAAGAACTACCAGGGGTACCAGGGCCGCAACCCGAAGACGGGCCAGGTCATCCCGGTGAAGCCCAAGCGGGGCCTGCTCTTCCGCACGGGCAAGGAGCTGCGCGACCGGGTCAACCGTCCCGCGCCCCTGCAGGCCCAGACGGACCTGCCGCCCTCCGAGTTCAAGGGCAGCAGCGGCACCGGCACCCTGTAAGCCTCACCGCCCCACGGCGACCGGCGTCAGCCGGCCGATGGGGCGAATCTGCAGGTCTCCATCCAGTTCGCCGTAGGTGAGCACCGCCACGTCCGGGAACGGGCCCTCGCACAGCTTGCGCAGCGGCCTGCGGATGTCCGGGGCAGTGAGCAGCACCGCCCGGCCACCCCCACCGGTGGCGATCCTCCGCACCCCCTCCAGGATTTCGACGACGCGCTCCGGCTCCGGTGCGGGCCCCCGGGGGCCGCTGGCGCGCAGTACGTCCTCCACCTCCGGGTCCACGAGGTAGGCGTACAGCGGGCCGGTGGGCGCGAACTGGTGGCTCAGGTAGCGGTGCAGGGCCTGCCGGCAGCGCTCGGCCAGGGCGGTCGCGTCCCCTTCGGTGGTGGGCGCCACGAGCGCCTCCAGGATGGAGCGCAGGTCCCGGATGCTCACCTGCTCCTGGACGAGCCGCCGCAGCACGTCCACCAGCAGCGGCAGCGGCACCTTCTGCAGCGCCTCCTTCACCAGCACGGGCGCCTGGGCCTCCAGTCCCTCCAGCAGCCCCTGCACCTCCTGGAGCCCCAGCAGCGCGGCGGCGCGCAGGCGGAGCACGGCACGCAGGTGGTCCGCGATGAGCTCCGAGGGCTTGCGCAGCGGCACCTGGGCCAGCTCCAGCCGGGAGCGGGCGCCCTCCGCGACGCGGCTGATGGCCCGCCCGGTCGCGGGCTCCACCGAGCCCTCCGCCTGGACCTCCAGGAAGGCCAGTTCGCCGGGCGGGACGAGCGCATACAGGCTCCCGGGCTGGACCACGCCCCCACCCGCGGGCACTTCGTCCAGGAGGAGGCGGTACTCGCCCGGCCCCAGGTACGCGGCCTGGGTCCGCACGCGGATGCCAGGGATGCGCACCCCCAGCTCGAAGAAGAGCTCGTCGCGCACCCCGTTCAGCACCGTGTGCACGAAGGCACCGCCCTCCCCTTCCGCCAGGGCCGTCAGCTGTGGGGACAGGTCCAGCGTGAGCGGCGCCACGCCCACCGGGGTCGCCGCGCTCTCGGGAGGCTTGCCGGCCGCGCCGACGGGGATGGTGGCGCCCGCGGGAGCCCCATCCTTCGCCTGCGACTTCTCCGAAGCCTCCCGCGCCTTCCGCCGCAACGCATAGCCCAGCCCTCCCAGGGCCGCTGCCAGGGTGAGGAAGGTCAGGTGCGGCATGCCCGGCATGAGGGCCAGCGCGACGCACAGCCCGGCGACGACGCCCAGCGTCCGGGGGTCCCCGAAGAACTGGGTGCCAATCTCCGTCCCCAGCGAGTCCTCCTCCTTCTCCGACGCCACCCGCGTGACGACGAGGCCCGCGGCCACCGCGATGCACAGCGAGGGGACCTGGGACACGAGCCCGTCACCGATGGCGATGAGCGCGAACGTGGCGGCGGCCTCGGAGAAGGACAGGCCCTGCTGCAACACGCCGATGAGGGTGCCTCCCAACAGGTTCACCGCGACGATGACCAGGCCCGCGATGACGTCCCCCTTCACGAACTTCATCGCGCCGTCCATGGCGCCGAACATCTGGGACTCGCGCTCCAGGTCGCGCCGCCGTCGCCGGGCCGCGCCCTGGTCGATGGCGCCCGCGCGCAGGTCCGCGTCGATGGACATCTGCTTGCCGGGCATCGCGTCCAGCGTGAAGCGGGCGGACACCTCCGCGACCCGCTCGGCGCCCTTGGTCACCACCAGCAACTGGACCAGCGTGAGGATGGCGAACACCACCCCGCCCACCACGTAGTCGCCCCGCACCACGAATTCGCCAAAGGCCTGGATGACCTCGCCCGCGTGTCCCTCCGAGAGCGCCAGCCGCGTGGACGACACGTTGAGCGACAGCCGGAACAGCGTGGTGAAGAGAAGCAGCGTGGGGAACGACGTCACCCCCAGCGCGTCCCTCGCATGCAGCGCCGCCACCAGCAGCGCGACTGCCGCGGCCAGGTTCACCGCGAGCCCCACGTCGAGCAGCCAGGCCGGCAGGGGGATGATGAGCGCCCCCAGCACGGCGGCCATCGCCACCGCGAGCACGATGTCGGAGGACTGACGGGCCTTCAGCAACACCTTCATGAGTGGATTCATCACGTCTGTCTCCGTGGACGGTCGTCCGCCCCGCGCGTCTCCATCGCGGTCCGCAGCACGACGGCCGCCGCCTGGTACAGCTCCTCGGGGATGGGCTCCCCGACGTCGAAGTGGATGAGGCTGCGGGCCAGGGGCACGTCCCGGAGCACCGGGATGCCCTGACGGCGCGCCTCTTCCCTGAGCGCGAGCGCGTCCTGCTCACGGCCCTTGGCCACGAGGTAGGGCGCGTCGCATTCGCCCGCGTCGTACCGGAGCGCGACCGCGATGTGCGTGGGGTTGACGATCACGGCCGTGGCCTTCTGCACCCCACGTGCCGGCCCCCCCTGGGCGAGCTGTCGGTGCAGAGCGCGCCGCTGTCCCTTGTGTCGCGGGTCGCCCTGACTCTCCTTGTGCTCCCGGCGGACCTCGTCGCGCGTCATCATCAGCTCGCGCAGGTGTCTGCGCCGGGCCAGCGCGCAGTCCACGGCGCCGCAGCCCAGCACCACCCACGCCAGCCGCAGCACCAGCGTCGCCAGTCGGCCGACCAGGAACTCCATCCCGCGCGTCCCATCGAGCCATGCGGCTCGCAGGGCATCGGGCCCCACGGTCTCCACCTCGTTCCAGACCATCAGCGCCAGCAGCGCCGCCACGAGCACTGCCTTGCCCATCTCCCCCAGGGGCTGGACGCTGAAGAGCCGCTTGAAGCCCGCCGCCGGGTTGATGCGCTCAAGCTTCGGTGCGGCATGCTGCGCATCCAGTTCGAAGCCCACGGTGGCCACCGACACCGCCAGGGAGGCCACGAGCGCTCCACCGAGCGCCGGTCCACACAGTCTCGCGGCGACCCATGCGCCCTCCTCCCACGCGCCCGCGAGGGTCTGCTCCAGCATCAACCGGGCAGTCCAATCCCTCAGCCGCGCGAATCCCTCCGGCGCGAATGCCGTGAAGCCCAGCAGTCCGCCCAGCGTCACCGCGCTGGAGGACAGCATGCGGCTGCGGGGAAACTGGCCCTTGCGCCGCGCTTCCCGCTGCCGTTTCGCGGTGGGTTGCTCCGTCTTCTCCCCGCTCATCGCGCGACCTCGCCCAGCAGCGCCAGTGCGCCCTCGGCCGACACCACCCCCGCGAGCAGCCGCTCACATAGCAGCCCCACGCCCAGCCACAGCAACGCGCCGCCCCCGAGGATGCGCAGCGGCACGCCCAACTCCTGGAGGTTCACCTGCGCCGCGGCCCGGGACGCCATGCCCAGGAAGCAGTCCACCGCGAGCGTCGCCGCGGCCACCGGTGCGCCCACCGCCAACCCCGTGGCCATGGCGCTGCCCACCAGGACCCCGACGTGCAGGGTCGCGGCTTCGGTGGGCACGAAGGCACCCAGACGAACCACGGTGAAGCCGCGCAGCAGGGCCGAGAGGATCAACGGGAACAGCGCCCCCGACACCACCCGGGCCACGAGCAGGTGGTACAGCCCATCTCCCGTGGCCGACTCGCGACTCCCCGCCATCGGCAGGCTCGCCTCCGCGGACGTGCCCCGGAAGAGGTCGATGAAGCGTCCTCCCATCCTCGCCGCGTCGAAGGGCAGCGCGGACACGAGCCCCACCGAGACGCCGTAGGCCAGCTCGCGCACCACGAGCGCCACCATCACCAGGGGCGTCTCCACGGGCCCGATGAACTCCACGCCCGCTTCGACGTGCAGGAAGAGCGACAGCGCGAGCACCAGTCCCAGACGGACCGTCGTCGGAGCCGCCTGGCCGCCCAGCAAGGGACAGAGGAACGCGATGGGCACGAGGCGCGCCGCGCACAGCGCCACCGCGATGAAGTGCGGCCCCAGCGTGAGGAGCTGTTCGCCCAGGGCCTCCGGGTTCACAACGCCACCTCCGCGATGAGCGTGAGGAGCTGCTGGGTGAAGCGCGTGAGCTGCCCGGCGATCCACGGGCCCGCGAGCACCAACGACAGCACCGCGGCACACAGCTTGGGGACCACCGACAGCGTGGTCTCCTGCAGCTGCGTGGTGGCCTGGAAGAGGCTCATCAGGAAGCCCACCACCAGGCTCGCGCCAATGGGTGGCAGCGAGGCGAGCACCATCAACAGCAGGGCCTCGCGCCCCAGGTTGAGCAGGACGTCCTGGGTCATGACGTCACCGGTAGCCGAGGATGAGGCCCCGGGCGAGCAGCGCCCAGCCATCCACGGCGACGAAGAGGAGGATCTTGAACGGCAGGCTCACCTGACTCGGCGACAGCGTCTGCATGCCCAGCGCGAGCAGCACGTTCGCGATGACCATGTCGAGCACCAGGAAGGGAAGGAAGACGATGAAGCCAATCTGGAAGGCTTCCTGCAGCTCGGTGATGACGAAGGCCGGGATGACGACGAACAGGTCCGTCTCCTGCACCTGGTCCGATTCCTCTGGAGGTCGCAGCTCGCGGGCCAGGTCCACGAAGCGCGCGCGCTCCTCCGGACTGCCGTGCTTCATCAGGAAGCCGCGCAGGGGCTCCGTCACCTGCTTCGCGGCGGAGAGGAGCTGCGCGCCGGAGTGCACCTCCTCGTACGCCGCCTGTCCCGCGTCGTACATGCGCTCCATCACCGGGGCCATGATGTGCCCCGTCAACACCACGGCGAGCCCCGTGAGCACCACCGTCGGCGGTGCCTGCTGCGTGCCCATCGCAGAGCGGGCCAGCGAGAGCACCACGGCGATCTTCGAGAAGCTCGTCAGCATCAACACCGCGAACGGCAGCAAGGACAGCAGCGCGAGCATCCCCATCATCGCCAGGGGGCTTCCTGCGTAGGACGCCTGCGCCAGGGACTGCTCCGCGGCGGACGCGAGCGCCGGGATGAACAGCGTTCCAATTCCCCACCCGAAGGCCCTCATCCCCCACCCCGCTTGCGCGAAGCGCTGCACACCTGTCGGGCCCGTTGCGCGCGGGTGAAGAGCACTGTCGCTTCCAGGTCCAGGTCCACCCGACGCTTCACTGGCAGCGAGGGCTTCGATACGGGAGCAACCTCCGGCTCCCGGGCCTCATGGATCTCCGCGAAGGTGTCTCCGTACGCCACCAGGTAGTGCCGTCCCTCCACCTGCACGAGCGCGAGGCCACAGCGCTGCGAAAGCCCCGTCCGGGAGACGATGCTCAGGGGCTCCACGCGGGGCGCTCTCACGTCCCCGGTTCCGCTTCCCTGGCGGGACAACACCCAGCCCAACCCCGCCAGCGCCATCGCGCCCACCAGCAGGCGCGAGGTGCCGACCCACGACAAGCCACCCAGGGGCGCGAGCGTCGCCAGGCCTACGAGCAGCGCCACCGCGCAGAGCAGCCGGCCCCGCGGAGAGAAAGAAGACACGAGGGCATTCATCGGCGTGCTCACGGCAACAACGCCAGGATGCGGGCGCCCACCTCGCCCTCGATCTCCACCAGCTCCGCACGTGCGACCACGCGGTCGCCCACGCGCAGCAACACGGGGCTGCTCGCGTTGACGTGCAACGGCAGCAACGTGCCCGGCTTCAGCGCCGCCAGCTCCGACAAGGGCAGCAGCACCCGCGTCAGTTCGATCTCCACGTCCACCGGAAGCGGGGGCATTGCCTCGCTCCGCTTGTTCGTCACCACCATGTCCGACTCCTGTCGGGCCGCGTGCGAGCGCACGCTCCCCGTCGAAAAACCGTCCGCGAGAAACTCCCCCCGGAGCACGAACCCCCGTGCGATCAACTGGCCCCTGCCCAGGAGGCGACCGTCCCGGAGGCGCACTCCCTCGAAGAGCACGACGTCTCCCGCGGACAGCGCGTCCACCGCGGCGAGTTGCAACGGGCTGCGGCCCACGAGGCAACGCGCGGGCACGGACGCCGCCAGCACCTGGGGCGCGAGGTCCGTGCCTGGCTCCACGGGCAGCTCCTGGAAGGCGGTCTGGACTGCGCGAGCGGGCAGCAGCACCCGGCCTCCCGCCTTCACTCCCTCCACGGACAGGGACAGGGCCACCGCCACGTAGGGCTGGCGCGCATCCACCCGCGTCAGCACGTCGCTCCGCCGCATCGACACCGCGGACAGCCGGGGCCCCAACCTCCGCATCCAGGCTCCGTGCCCGCGCATCGCGGCCAGGGCCGACAGCAGCAGGTACACCAGCGTGGACTCTTCCAGCCGCGTCAGCTCCGTCACCGGCCCTGGCCGCAGCCCCGTTCCCGCCAGCCGCGCCAGCGCCGCGAAGACCAGCGGCACCTCCAGCTCCACGATGGCCGTCCCCCCCACCGCCGACAGCTCCACGAGCGCGAACACCACCCCCAGCGCCAGCTCCCGCTCCGGCTGGACCGCCGCGTCCACCAGGTGGCCCTCCACCTCGACGGCAGCGCCCACGTCCCGGGCCAGGGCCGCGCCCACTTCACGAAGCACCTCCGCGCCCCACCGCGCCACCTGGGGCCGCTGTCCCAACAGCAGGTGGGCTCGCGTCAACCGGCGCATCCCCAACCGGTACGGGCGCATGGGCTTCTTCGCGGGGCTGGGGGTGGACCTGCCAGGACTCGTTTCCATCCGGGACTCCAGGCTGCAAGGGGACACACGCCTCCTGTGCACGGACATGGCCAGGGCCCGGCCCGTGGAATCAGGGTGTTGGCGCGAGGGCGACGTCCGGTATCGGGATGCGGCGTGTCGGGTTCGGGATGGCGCTCTCCGAACCGGTCCGCTTCAGCGCGTGGCTTCGCGGATGCGCCGCTCCGCCAGGGCGACCAGGACCGGTGCCGACTCCGCGACCGGGACCTCTGCCTCAAGGTGCGGGAAGCGGCTGCGGTGGTATGGCGGAAGCCGCTGGAAGACCGCCTGGCGCAGGGCCTCGGGAGCCGCTTCCAGCAAGGCGCTCAGCCGGTTCGCGGCGTCCGCGCGCTCACCGAACTCCACCGCCACCTTCGCCTGCCGCTGGGCCGAGGGCATGGCGGCGAACCGCTCCAGGTGGAGCAGCGCCCTCCCCGCTTCCGCGTCCACCAGCCCCTCCAACAGCTCCGAGGCACGCTCCCGCGCCAGGACGCAGACGACCAGCGCGATGCGCTCCAGGGACAGGGACAACGCCGGCAGCGTGACGTCCACCACCGTCGCTGGAGGCGCCTCCTTCCGGGCCGGTAGGAGCTTCCGGGCCAGCCGCATCGCCCGGCCCACGCGTGTAGCTTCCATGGCACCCATCTCCCGCTCAGGCCAGCTTGCGGGCGGAGCCCGGGGTCACCACCGGTCGCGCGGGCGTCAGTGCGGCAGGGGCGGCCACCACCGGAGGCTTCTCCGCCAACGCCCGGTAGTGCCGCCATCGCAGCGTGACCCAGACGAGCGCACCGGACAGGCCCGTCACCAGCACGCCCAGCAGCGCGAGCAACAGTCGCAGCCGCAACGGCACCGGAGCACCGGGGGGCGACGGCGCCTCCACCCGCGTCGTCACCTCGTCCACCAGCAGCGACACCGCTTCGGGCGCGAGCCCCTCCACGCCTCCCGCGATGAGCTCCCGCAGCGTGTCCGTGGATTTGCGCACGCGCGCCGCGCTGCCCGGGGCCGTCCGCAGCATGGCCGAGGCCTTCGACGGCGTGGGCGTCTGGCCCGGCCTCGGCGGGGTCGGCACCACCAGGTGCACCCGCGCCAGCAGCACCCCGTCCACCGTCTGGAGCGTCTTCTCCAGCTCCCGCTCCATCACGCGGATGCGGCAGAGCTGCTCCTCCAGCGGGGAGCGCACGAGGCCGCTGCCTCCGAACACGTCGCACCCGGACTCGGCCGCGAGCCGGGGCAGCCCCAGCTCCGCCAGGATGCGCACCGCGTCCGAGGACTGCGCGTCCGTCACCTCGATGGCCCAGGTGGGCTTCTTGCCCGACTCGGGCACCTTGCGCGCGTCGAGCCCCCGCTCGACGAGCACCGTCTGCAGCTCGTTGGCCTGACGCTCGTCGAGCCCGTGCTGGATGCGCTCCCGACACGCCGAAGCGCCCAGGAGCAGGAGGAAGAAGAGACAGCGGAAGGGAGCGGAACGCATGGGAAGGGGAACTCCTCAAACCTGGGTCTGGAGGACCTGCTTGACGCCGCCGGTGGCCTTCTCGACGACCTTGCCGGCGAGATCGAGCTCCTGGCTGGCGCGGTAGACGTGGGCCTGGAGCGCGAGCAACTCCGTGGGGCTGAACGTCCGGCCGGACTCGGCGAGCTTCAGGATGTGGTCCAGCCGCTGCTGCGCCTGGCCCACCCGGTCCAGCACCTCCACCACCTGCTGGCCCCGCGCCGCCTGCACCGAGTCCACGCGCGCGCCCGGTGTCACTTCCGCGCAGCCCGCCCGCGCCTTCTCCACCCCCTCCGCTCGCGCCGGGCCGGCGGTCGCCTCAGCGGGCGTCCGCACCGGACGCGGCGGTCCCTCCGTCGTCACCGGCACGCCGCGCGCCCCCGGGCCGGGCGTGCGCATGTCCTCCAACACCTTGCCGAACGTCTCCCTCCCGGACTCCACCGCGGGCGAAGGGCCCGCACCGCCCACTGCTCCCAGCTTGTCGATGGCCATCGCGGACGCGCCTCAGCGGATGTTGTTGATGGCGGCCTTCGCCGAGTCGTGCCGGACCTTCATGATGTTGGAGATGGCGTTGTGCTCGCGGCTCTCCTTCTGCATCTCGTTCTGGAGCGCGAGGTAGGCCACGTTGAACTTCTGGCCCTCCGCGTTCATCAGCTTCTGCGCCTCCATCAGGTCCCACGCGTCCCCCTGCCCCGTCGTCCCTCCCGCCGTCGTCCCCGTGGCGTGCGCCGACATCGCGGAGGTGCTCGCGCCTGTCGCGGATGCACCGCCCGCCGCGGAGGCGGTCAGCGCCATGGGAGAGGGCACCGCGGCGGACACCGCGCCGCGCAGGCCGGCCACCGCCGCGCTGGAGATGACGCCCGCGGGCAGCATGCCGCCCACCAGTCCGGCCCCCGTGCGCACCACTTCGCGCGCCGCTCGCGCGAACGTGGGGCCGAAGTCCGTCTGCGGCGTCTGGCGCGGAACGGTCTGGGCGATGCTCAACGAGGAGATGCGACGGTCTGGATCCACGGGGTGCCTCCGGCTGCGATTCGCCGGAGCTGCCTTCCACCGCCCATGCCAGCCGCCAACTGCCTGAAACAACTCAGTCCCGAGCATCCACACCGTCCCGGGAGCCCTCCGGCGTACGGGCACCGGGTCCACGACGCGGGACGGGCGGAAGAAGCCGGAAAACTTGCCTCATCGCCAACCTGCATCAGAGTTGTCGCGTCCTGTCGCACCCGAAGGCGAGCACTCCGATGATGACCCCCACTGGCGGACCCCGAACGACCGAGCGCTACCACCCGCGCGTCGAAGCCCGGCTCCAGGTCAAGGTGCTCCTGTCGGGCCGCACCGTGCAGGCGCAGGCCCGCGACATCTCCATGAACGGCCTGTTCCTCCAGGCCCACCCGGCCGACTCTCAGCGCGCGCTCACCATCGCGCTGCCGCTGCCGGGTGACCGGGAGCTCGTCACGATGTGCACCATCCGCCGCCGGGAAGTGGACGGCGTGGCGCTGGAGTTCGGCGAGCTGGACTGGGACGACCTCATCGCCCTCGCCCGCTTCCTCCACCCGCACCTGCCCTGAGCGTCAGTCCGCGGCGGCTCGCGCCGCGCGCAGCCGCTCCACCAGGTCCATCAGCTCCGCGCCACGGAAGGGCTTGTGGATGTAGCCGTCCGCGCCCGCCTGCGTCGCGCTCGCCACGTCCGCCTTCTTCGCCTTCGCGGTGAGCATGTAGATGGGCACCCCCGCGGTCGCCGGGTCGCTCTTCAGGATGCGGCACACGGAGATGCCGTCCAGCTGGGGCAGCACCACGTCCATCAGGATGAGGTGGAAGGTGCCGCCGCGGGCCAGCTTCAGGCCCTCCAGCCCATGCGCCGCGCACACCACGTCCACCGCGCCGTCGCTCAACATGGAGCGCACCAGCTCGCGGATGACGGGCTCGTCCTCGACGAGCAGGATGTGGAAGGGTGCCTGGGCGTTGCCAGCCATGGTTCCTCGGGGGCCCCTCGTAGGACATTGCCCCGACGACGTCCAGCGCAGCCACGTCGGGGAAGTCCCCCTCTGTACGAAAGCGGGCCACCGCCGGTTTGCCGGACTACCCCGGAGGCCCGGGTCCGGCCGGCCCCGCCTAGATTTCAGCGACGCCGTCGCGCTCCGCCCAGCCTTCCAGGCCGTTGGGCAGGCGGATGCGGACGTACTTCCCGGTCTCCTCGAGGAGCTGCACCTTCAGGCCGGCGTGCACCTCGAAGAGGGAGCGTGCTTCGGCGCGGGGCAGCTCCCGGGCAACGAGCGTGGGGGACAGCACCACGGCCTCATGGACGTTCTGGTGCACCCAGATGTGCGCCGCCAGGAGCATCCCCGCGGGCACCGCCGCCGTGAGGCACAGGCCCGCCACCACCGCCACCACGGTGCGCCTCGCGGAGGGGAACACGCGCCGCAGGAGCAACAGGGCGAACCCCAGGAGCCACGCGGCCAGGAACACCCAGGCCGCCGCCGCGCCGTCCGTGGCCGCCGCCAGCCTTGGCAGGAAGGCCTCGTCCGGGGTGGAGCCCACCACCTTGTCCACCTGCCGGGCGCGCGCCAGGGCCAGGTTGGCCTCCAGGTCCTCCGAGCGCCCTCCCTGCTTCCGGGCCTGCTCCAGCGCCAGCACCGCGCGGCCCAGGTCGCCCCGGGCCAGGTGCGTGGTGCCCAGGTTGTAGAGCACGTCCGGCCCACCGAAGCCGTGCGCGATGAGCTTCTCGTAGCTCTCCTGCGCGGTGGGGTAGTCCTCGCGGCCGTACGCCTCGTTGGCCTGCTGGAAGACGGCCTGCGCCTCCTCGGCGGTGTAGTAGCCCTGGGTCGCCGCGTCGCTCATCCGCCCCAGCCTTCCATCACCGCCGCCGCGGTCGCCAGCACCTTGCGCCGCTCTCCCGGCTCCACGCCGCCGCCATAGCGGCCCAGGTCACACGCCTCCAGCACGAAGAGCACGCGGGAGCGCGCTTCCTCGCCCACGCCCGCCGACGCCAGCTTCGCCCCGAGCGCCTCGCGCGTCAGTCCCCCCACGGGCGAACCGAGCTGCGCCTCCAGGAAGCCGACCATCGCCTTCTCCACCTCCACGTAGAAGGCCCCCGCGTCCGCGCCCGCCTTGAGCGCTTCCGCTTCCGCCAGCCGCTTGCGCGCGGCCTTCGCCTGCTGCCGGCCCCGGCCCGCCTGGGAACGGGTGGCCAGACGACCCCGCATGCCGCCGATGAACGCCACGCCCGCCAGCAGCCCCAGCGGCGCCAGCACGCCCACCACGAAGTACGGCCGCATCCACACGGGCTGCGACGGCCCCACGAAGTGCGCCGAGTAGCGCACCGGGCGCAGGCCCCCCGCGGTGAGCACGTTCTTCTGCTCGTTGGCCGCGTCCGCCACCTGCGCGGGCGTCATCGTCGACGGCAGCGCGGACACGCCTCCCGCGCCCGCCTCCACGGTGACCGTCACCGGGTCGGTGCGCGCCACGTCGTACTGACGGCGCGCGGGGTCGAAGTAGGGGAACTGCAGCGCGGGCAGCGTGAAGGTGCCCGTGCGCTGCGGCATCACCAGGTACTCCACCACGCGGCGGCCCTGGATGCGGTTGCGGTTGGGCGTGAGCTTGTCCGTCGTGGAGGGCTCATAGATCTTCAGCGCGGCCGGGCCGGTGAGCTTCGGCGGGGTGACGTTCTTCACGTTGCCCACGCCCTCCAGGATGACCTTCACCGTGATGGGCTGTCCCAGCTCCACGCGCGTCTGCGACACGTCGAGCGACAGCCGCCACGAGCCCACGTTCGCGTTGGAGATGTTCGGCGGCGCCCCGGGTGGCAGCGGCCGTACCTTCACCTTCAAGCCGTTGGAGACGCGGTGCACGCGGTGGCCCGCGAAGAGGAAGCCCGTGGTGATGTCCGCCTCCGCAGGGGTGATGGCCAGCGTGCCCGCCTTCACCGGGAACAGCGCGCGGCGGCGCAGCAGGTAGGCCCGGTACGGGATGCCGTCCACGACCTTCTGCTCGCCCGTGAGCTGCGTGGGGCTCTCCACCTCTTCCGTCCAGAAGCCCTCCAGCTTGGGCATGGTGACGGCGTCCACGCTGGACAGGTCCACGCGCGAGTAGATGTAGAGCGACAGCGTCGCCTGCTCGCCCACGTAGAGGTCGTCCCGGTCCAGGCTCGCGCGCAGGAACAGGTCCGAGTCCCCGCGCGGAATCACCGGCTCGTCGTCCTGCACGTCGGGTTCGTCCCCGAACGGATCCGGCATGTTGCGGAAGTTGCGGAACGGATCCGGCAACCCGGGCCGGCCACCCTGCTGCGCCTGGGGCGCACCGCCCGCACGGCCCTCGCGCGCCGTCATCGGGATGGCTTCGGTGCGCAGCGTGCGGCCCCCCACGGTCAGCGTCGCGGGCGGGATGGTGAACCTGCCCGCGCGCGCGGCCCGCAGCGTCAGCACATGGCGCGTGACGTCCTGGATGACGGCGGGGCCACCGCCGGACAGCGAGATGGAGCGCTGGCTGCCGCGCGACGAGGACAGCACCTCGAAGTCGTCGGACTCGGGCAGGCGCACCTGGGCGTTGGACGGCGCGTCCACCACCACCACGGTGAGCGTGAAGGTGTCGGTGGTGCCCACCTCGTTGCGGTCCACCGTCTGGTAGAACTCGATGTCCGCCGCCCACGCCGGCGCCGTGGCCAGGAGGGCGAGCACGGCGAGCAGCGCCGTGCGACCGCTACCAGTCCTTCTCATTGGGCTTCCTCGGCTTCTTCTTCTGCTGGAAACGCCAGAGCTGGAGATTCTTCTCGTTCTGCTTCATCGCATCCAGCAGGCGCTCGGCCTCCTGCCGGTCGACGTCTCCCGGAGACACGCCTCCGTCGCGCGGGTCCCGCTCCGTGTCCTCCTCACCCTCGCTGCCGCCGTCCGTGCCGCCGTCCTTGGGGTCGCCGTCGCCCTCGTCCTGGCCGCCGTCGGCGCCGCCATCCGCACCGCCGTCGCCCTTCTGGTTGGGGTCCTGCTTCCCACCATCCGAGCCGCCGTCCGCCCCGCCGTCACCGGGCCCCGCATCACCGCCGCCGCCATCCGCGCCGCCGTCGGTGCCGCCATCCGCGCCACCATCGGCGCCTCCGTCCGCACCGCCGTCGGTGCCGGCATCCTCCGGCGCGCCGCCATCGCCCTTCTTGCCACCGTCCTCGCCGCCGTCCGGACGCCCGCCGTCGTCGCCGCCGTCGCCTCCGTCCGCGCCACCATCTGGCTGGTTCTTCTGGGGCGGCGGCAGGTCGCGCAGCACCACCTCGTAGTTGTGCCGGGCCTGCGGATCCGTCGGGTCCAACGTGAGCGCCCGCCGGTAGGACTTGAGCGCCTCCGCGCGGTCACCCGCCGTGGCCGCGAGGTTGCCCAGGTTGTACCAACTCTTCTGGGCCAGGTCGGGCTGGCGCGAGGACTCCGCCACCTGCTTGAAGGCCTCACGCGCTTCCGCCGCGCGGCCCAGCTTCGCCAGCGCGTCCGCGCGGTTGAACTCAACAATCGGGTCGTTGGGCCGCTCCTTCTTCGCGGCCTCGAAGTCGCGCAGCGCGTCCTCGTAGCGGCCCGCCGCGTAGGCCTCACGCCCTCGCTGCACCAGCGGGTGGTCCTTCTCCAGCGGCCCCACCGCCCACGCGGGCCCCGGCAGCGCGAGCAGGCCCGCGAGCCCCACCGCCACCGTGCGCGCCGCGCGCCGTCGCATCGAACGCGCGCTCATGCGGGCCTCCGACGCGAAGGCAGCAGCACCATGCCCAGCACCAGCAGCACGAGCCCGGGGATGGCGAACACCTGGAAGCGCTCGTCGTAGCGGACCGTCACCCGGCTCTCCAACTCGCTCTTCTGCAGCTGGTCGATGCGCTCCACCACCTGCCCCATCGCCACGCCGTTGGGCTGGTAGAAGAAGGCCCCCCCCGTCGCGTCCGCGATGGCCGTGAGGCCCCCGCGGTCCAGGCGGGTGATGACCGTGTCGCCGTTGCCGTCCTTCTTGTAGTCCACGAACTCGCCGCGCCGGTCGTACACGGGGATGGGCTCACCGGACTCGGAGCCCACGCCCACCGCGAGCACCTGCACGCGCGCGTCCTTGAGCGCATCCGTGGCCTCGCGCACCTCGCCGGTGAGGTCCTCGCCGTCCGACAGCAGCACCACCACGCGCTCCTTGGAGCCGCGGTCCGCGTTGTCCAGCACCTGCTTGGCCAGCTTCAGCGCCGCGCCCACGTTGGTGCCGCCCTGGGGCATCATGTCCGGGTCCACCGCGCGCAGGAACAGCTTCACCGCCGAGTAGTCCGACGTGAGCGGCGACTGCACGAACGCGTCCCCGGCGAACACCACCAGCCCCGCGCGGTCGCCCTTCAACTCGTCCAGCAGCGTGTTCAGCTCCAGGCGCGCGCGATCCAACCGGCTGGGCTGCACGTCGCGCGCGAGCATCGACTTGGAGGCATCCAGCGCCACCACCACGTCGATGCCCCGGCGCTTCGTCAGCTCGCTCTTCGTGCCGCACTGGGGCTGCGCGAGCGCGAGCCCGAAGAGCATCAGCCCCACGCCGTACAGACCGCCCTGCAGCGCCGGGCGCCACACGGACACGCCGGGCGCGAGCGTCGCCACGTGCCGCTCCGCGATGAGCGCCGACAGCCGCGTCCTGCGGCCCAGCGCCTTCAGCAACACGAGCACGCCCAGCAGGAGGCCCACCAGGAACAAGCCCAGGAACAGCGGCTGCGCCAGGCCCACCTGGTAGCCCAGCAGCGTGAAGCGCCATGCCTCCAGCGTCGGCATCATGGGAACACCCGCAGGACGGTGGCGCGCAGCAGCAGCTCCAGCGCCGCGAGCCCGAAGGCCAGGAGCAGGAACGGGTGGAAGTTCTCCCGGTACGTGGCGCTGGCGCCGCCCTCCATCAGCTTCGAGCGCTCCAGCGCGTCCAGCACCTTCTGCAGGCCCTGGCGCAGCCCCTCCGGGTCGGTGGCGCGGTAGTACTCGCCGCCGGTGCGGTCCGCGATGTCCTGCATCAGCTCCGGGTTGATGGGGATCTCCGTCTCGCGCCACACGGTGTTGCCGAACAGGTCCGTGCCCTGCGGGAAGGGCACCTTGCCGCCCTTGCCCACGAGGATGGTGTAGATGGGGATGTTGAGCGACGCGGCCATGTTCGCGGCGTCCAGCGGCGAAATCTTGCCCGCGTTGTTGTCGCCGTCGGTGATGAGCACCACCACGCGGCTCTTCGCCTCCGAATCGCGCAGGCGGTTGAGCGAGGTGGCGATGGCGTCACCAATCGCGGTGCCGTCCTCCAGCACGCGGGTGCGCAGCTGCTTGAGCACTTCCTTGAGCACGCCGTAGTCCAGCGTCAGCGGCGACTGCGTGTACGCCGCACCGGAGAACACCACGAGCCCCAGGCGGTCGTTCACGCGGCCGGTGATGAACTCCGCGAGCACTTCCTTGGCCACGTTCAGGCGGTCCTTCGGACGGAAGTCACCCGCCTCCATGGAGGTGGACAGGTCCAGCGCGATGACGATGTCGATGCCCTCCACCGACAGGTCGCGCACGCGCGAGTCCCGCGACTGCGGCCGGGCGATGGCCACCACGGCCGCCACCACCGCCGCGGCGCGCAGGATGGGCAACAGCGGCAGCAGGTACGTGCGCAGCCCGCGGCCTCCGCCTGCGAAGACGTGCGCGGCGGAGAAGCGCAGCGTGGCGCGGCGGCGGCGCTCCCAGAAGGCAAGCACGAGCAGCAGCGGCGCCAGCAGCAGGGCCCAGAGCGCCTCCGGGTTATTGAACGCGAGGTCCGGAGGCATCGGGCTTGGGGGGCGGAGGGGGGAGGTACGTCTTGGCCAGCAGGTCGTAGCCGAAGGCCAGCGACTGCGCGCAGGACTCGGGGGTGGCGTCCGCGCGGGCGTACTTCACCAGGTCCGACTCGGAGATGAAGCGCATCAGCGCGTTCTCCGGCAGGCCCGGCGTGGGCAGCCTTCGCAGGGTGGTCATCAGTTCGGACGAGGTGCACTCCAGGGCCTCGAAGCCGTAGCGCTCGCCCAGGTAGCCGCGCACGATTTCGGAGAGGCGGATGTAGAAGTCCTTCACGAGCCCCCGGCCGGGCAGGTCCTCGCGCTTGAGCGCGTCCAGCGACTGGCGCACGCGCACGTCCAGCGGCAGCACCGGGACGACCTTCTCGCGCCTGGGCCGCCGCTGCCACCAGCGCACCAGCGCCCAGGCGATCAGCCCCACCGCCAGCGCCACCGCCAACGCGTAGAGCAGCGTCCACGAACGGATGGGCACTTCCTGGGGCGGCTGGTAGTCGAACAGCTCCGCGCCCTGCCCGTTCGCGTCGGGCGGCAGCGTGGACGCGACCGCCACCGACTTGCCCTTGAGCACGAAGCGCCGGGGCCCGTCCGGCGTCGCCACGTCGAAGGCGAGGTCGGGAAGCTGCACGTCCCCCAGGTCGAACGCGGAGAAGCGCAGGCCGAACGTCGTCGTCGCGTCGTTGGCGCTGTCCTGCCGCTGGCGCGTCTGCTGGAGCAGCTCCACGGAGCTCTCGCCCGTGGGCGCCACCAGTTCGTAGCGCTGGTCCTTCGGGTGCGTGAGCGTCACCACGTACTGGAACGGCTCGCCGATGCGCACCTCTTCCGGCTCCACGCGCGCGGACGCGCCCGTGGGCGTCACCGACTCCAGCACCACCGGGGCCTTGGGCGCGGGGGCCTGGGCGTGCGCCACCGGAACGCTGACGAACAACACGGCCGCGAGGACGAGGACGTGCCTCATGCCGCCATCCTCCGGGCGCGCGCGCGGAAGAACTGCGCCAGCGCCTTGCCGTGGTCGTCGCCCGCGCGCAGCTCCACGTGATCCAACTCCAGCTTGCGGAACAGCTTGCGGCGCTCGTCCCGCTGGGCCTGCATGGCGCGCGAGAACCGGCCGCGCACGGCGGAGGAGCTGGTGTCCACGACGAAGCGCTCCCCCGTCTCCGGGTCTTCCATCTCCACCAGTCCGTGGCGGGGGAAGGCCTGCTCCAGCGGATCCTCGATGACCACGGGCACGAGGTCGTGCTTGCGACCCACGAGGCGCAGCGGCTTCTCGTAGCCCCTGGCCAGGAAGTCCGACACGAGGAACGTCACGGCCTTCCGCTTCGACACCCGCGTCAGGTACGTGAGCCCGGAGGCCAGGTCCGTGCCCCGGCCCTTCGGCTTGAAGGTGAGGATGTCGCTCACGAGCCGCAGCACGTGCGTGCGCCCCTTGCGCGGCGGGACGACCTTCTCCACGCGGTCGGAGAAGAGGATGAGCCCCACGCGGTCGTTGTTGGCGATGGCGCTGAAGGCGATCTGCGCGGCCACCTCCGCGGCCACCTCCGCCTTGGTGCGCTCGCGCGAGCCGAACTCGTTGGAGGCGGACACGTCCACCAGGAGCATCACCGTGAGCTCGCGCTCCTCGGTGAAGACCTTGATGAACGCCTCGTTCATGCGTGCGGTGACGTTCCAGTCGATGAAGCGGATCTCGTCACCGGGCTGGTACTGCCGCACCTCGGAGAAGGCCATGCCGCGGCCCTTGAACACCGAGTGGTACTGGCCGGCGAGCATGTCGGAGACCACCTTGCGGGTGCGGATCTCCAGCTTGCGGATGCGGCGGATGAGGTCCTTGGGCAGCACGTGGGCGGGCTCGGGCGGCGGCGGGCCGTCAGGGGACTTCCACGCGGTCGAAGACGCGCTGGATGATCTTCTCCTGGGTGAGCTCTTCGGCCTCGGCCTCGTACGTCATCGCGATGCGGTGGCGGAGCACGTCGAAGGCGATGGCCTTCACGTCCTCCGGGGTCACGAAGCCGCGGTGGCGCAGGAATGCGTGCGCGCGCGCGGCCTGCGCCAGGGCGATGGTGGCGCGCGGCGAGGCGCCGAACTGGATGTAGTCCGCCAGGTCCTTGAGGCCGTAGCGCGCGGGCTCGCGCGTGGCGAACACCACGTTGAGGATGTACTCCTTCACCTTCTCGTCCATGTAGATGGCATGGACGAGCTCGCGGGCGCGCACCAGGTGCTCCAGCGCGATGACCTTCTGGGCCTTCGGAGAAGAGCCACCGGACATCCGGTCCATGATGACCTTCTCTTCATCACGGGTCGGGTAGCCCACCTTCACCTTGAGCATGAAGCGGTCCACCTGCGCCTCGGGCAGGGGGTAGGTGCCCTCCTGCTCGATGGGGTTCTGGGTGGCCAGCACGAGGAAGGGCGAGGGCAGCCCGAAGGTCTGGTCGCCGATGGTGACCTGGCGCTCGGCCATGGCCTCCAGGAGGGCGGACTGGACCTTGGCGGGGGCGCGGTTGATTTCGTCCGCGAGGACGATGTTCGCGAAGATGGGCCCCTTGCGGACGGTGAACGCGGCCGTCTGCTGGTTGTAGATCATCGTGCCGACCAGGTCCGCCGGCAGCAGGTCCGGGGTGAACTGGACGCGCATGAAGGTGGCGCTGAGCGAGTCCGCCACGGTGCGCACGGTCAGCGTCTTGGCGAGGCCGGGCACGCCCTCCAACAGGACGTGGCCGTTGCACAACAGGCCGATGAGGATGCGTTCGAGCATGTACCGCTGCCCGACGATGACCTTGCCGGTCTCCTGGTTGAGGACCTCGACGAAGCTGCTTTCCTGCTGCACGCGTTCGGTGAGCGCGCGAATGTCGGTGTTCATGTCCCCTCTGTCGGCCTGGGCGGCGGGCAGCCTAGGGTTCCCGGGCGTCCGGCTCAACACCGCTGAGGTCCGGACATTCCGCCAAAGCGCCCCGTCCCGTAAAGGGTCATCTCCCATGTCC